>SUWT01000110.1 GCA_015061335.1 Lentimicrobiaceae bacterium
TAATTATACGTTCTTTAACATGTCTTAGGTCTTCGAAAAACAATCTCGTTAGAATCCATCTCCCCCTATTGTGATTTTTTGTAAAAAAAAGAAACCGCCTAACTTTTGTTGTTAGACGGCCTCTTCTTATTTTAACTAAACTTATATCCTAACTTGTTGACGATTTCCAAGAACGGCAGATAATAACGTTCCGGCCAATAGTTCCAGACTACCATATCCTCTCCATGAACCTTGATAATGTCTTCTTCCTTATGATAATAACTGCCGGCAGGTGTGCCTGAGCTGTCAAGGATTTTAAACGCTTCGCTTAATGTGTTTACTAAGTGTTCATTCTTTACAAAGAACATTTCTCTCAGTTGCTCGACAGTCACTTCAGGATGCTGTTCGATATAATATTTTATGATAGCTTGCGCCAAACGTCCTTTTCCTTTATATTCTTTGCCGTTGAACGACGAAATCTGACGTGGCTGCGCTTTCTTGTTGATAGTTACAGGTCCGTCAAAAGCTTTCAAGTTGGTGACAGCCGACATCGCGATTGTCGCATTGACAATCTCACCTAAATTGACATCGTCGTTGATAATCTCTGCTATCTTCGACAACAACAATGAAACCTGGAAGGCTCTGTTACTGAGATATACTTCCTTCTGACACATACGGAAGACTACTTTTTCCCATTCTTCGTCAAACTCTTCGGTAGCGTCTAAACTTTCTTTTTCATCATTAGTAAGATGACGTAATTTGAGTTTTGAAGCAATTTTCTCGTTCCATTGTTTGAAATCAGGTTCTTCTGTCAGTTGATTGTAGATGTATGGATAAGCGATTTGCATACAAACCAAAGCGAAGTTGATAGTCTTACTCTTGATGTCAACCATTTCTGTGTCGCTTGATTTTCTTTTATTGATGATGGAAATCAATGACAAGGTGTTTGTCAACCTCTTCAAAGAACGCGGGTTGCTACCGACAGAAAGACGTGCCACCTCCGATAATATCTCCGAGAGATGTTGGTCTTGTAACTCAGCTGCTGTGAAATAGTCAATCTTGCTTAAAGCATCGACCAAGAAGGTATCAACATTGTAAGATGCTACAGGCATTGAGAATGGAAGCTGAATAATCTTGTCGAAGAAAGAACGGAACTCTCTCTCGTTTTTCTCTGTCAGCTCGCCGAACTTAGGCTTGAGACCTTTGATAACGACATCATAGTCGATGGCGAGTATAAAGACGCAGTTTTCGAGGTCGAAGATGTTTTTCAACAGCTCCAATATCTCCACTGCCACAGGAGGGTCGATACGGTCCAAGTCGTCGATGTAGAATGTAAATCCTTGTTTAGAGTGATTGGTCTCAAGAGCGTCGCTGATGAGTTTTCCTATCTCTTCTTTAAGTTGGCTGATGTCGGACTGAACCGATTGTTCCTCGCCGACGAGTTCATCAACCAAGCCGCCGTCAACGCCGACAACGCCAGCAGCTGCTTTGGCTCCTACAGTAGCTATCTTCTTGAAGATACCGCCGATTTTCTTCTTACCTTCAACCCACGATTTGTTAGGATTGATGGCAGCAATCTGAGAGACGATGCCTTCAAGAATCGAGATGATAGCTTGTCCTGGTGTCTTCATGAGCGAATATTGCCATGTGTTGATCCAGATAGGAAAATATGGAGCATTATCAACATCGCAGAGATTCCAACGAAGCAGATTCATAAGCGATGTCTTGCCGCTTCCCCACTCCCCTTGTAACGCAATGGTTATAGGAGTGTCGGTTAGTTTTACATAATCAATAAGTGCGTCTTGATATACCTTTATGCCGAAAAGGTCGTCTTGGTCGTGACGACGCGGGACGTCAATGATACTTGATTTCATAATATTTTTTAAGGTATAAAAATAAGTCCTAAAAAGTTCTTTTTAAATTATTCGCAAAAAAAAGTAGCCCCTAAATCTAAGGGCTACTTCTATGGATTGGTTGATTCTTATCTACCAGCTGCTGAGAGTGTGATGCCGTTGTCAGCCAAAGCTGAGTCGTCAGCTGTAGCAACTTGAACTTTAATGCCATAAAGTTCTTTGATTTTATCTTCAAAGTTACCGACTTTCATGTTGCCAACAACTTTAATTTCGCCACCTTTAGCACCTTCAGCGCGAATCGAAGCCAATGTTGCTTCATCGTCAGCGAAACCAACGCCTTTGTAAACTCTTAATGTTGATCCGAAAGCTTCTTTAAATTGTTTCTTTAATGTTTTGACCTTCATGCGGCCATCAATGCTGAAATCTGCCATGATAATATAATTTTTATTTGACGCCTACTCTTTATAGGATTTTCGGCTGCTTCCTTTTTTATGTATGCAATATTATGAAGTAATGTCATTACTTCCAAAGTCCTTTTTAGTCCTTTTTAATCCTTTTACTTAAACTTCTTCGTATGTGTATCCAAGTCTCCTTGTGATTTCCATGAAGCCGATAAAATAACGTTCTGGCCAGTAGTTCCAAACAACGACATTACCTTCTTTAGTAGCGATTTGGTCTTTTTCTCTCATATAGTAACCGCCACCAGGGTTGCCTGCTGAATCCTTTGTTTTGAGAGCTTCCTCAACGCTTTCAATAGCGTTCACGTCAGCGATATGGAATTTTTTTCTGAGTTCTTCGTGAGTGATGTCAGGATTTTGTTCTATATAATATTTAGCCATTGCATGGCAAAGCTTGCCTTTTGAAGCGCAGACCTCACCGTTGAAACTGAATTTTGATCTTGACTTACCTGTTGCTTTTACGTGGTTTTTCACTTCACAAAGTCTTAGGTTGTTGTCAACCAAATATGAATCATCTGGAGAAGCGACTTGCACCTCGATGCCGTATAATGCCATTATGAAATCTTCGAAGTCACCGACGATGTCGTTATCGCCGCAGTCGAAGTCACCGCCTTTATAACCTTCAGCGCGGATTGATGCCAATGTCGCATCATCGTCTGCAAAACGGTTTTTATAATATACTCTCAACACTGTGCCGAAGCAGTCCATAAATTGTTCTTTTAAGGTCTTGACCTTCATCTGACCTGTAACTCTGAAATCTGCCATAATAAAATATTTTTAAGGTTTATATTTATGTTAATTATTTCTCATATTCTTCGCGAGCTGCTTGTCCTAAAGTGATGTTGTTAGGCACGCAGATCTCGCCTTTCTTGTCTTTCACTTGTACTTTTACGCCGAAGTTTGTGTCGAAAAGCTTCTCCACATCACCTACTTTCATGCTGCCTTTGATATTGAGACCATCGGCTTTGGTGTTTACTTCTTTAGTAGTTTTCTTGTTTAATGCTGCCAATGTCAAGTCGCCGTCGGCAATGATGCTGCCTTTATAAAAAACAAGTTTCAAATCGAAAGCCTCTTCAAAATCATTGGAGATAGTCTTAAGTTTTTTGTTAGGAGCGACAGTGAACTCCGCCTTGTTGAATCTGTCTTTTAAGTTATCAAAAAGTCCCATGATAATTTGTTTTGTGTTAATTTCTTTGCAATAATCGTGAGTTATCTGGATATTTCAAAAGTTCTTTTTAGTCCTTTTTTACAGGGAGGGGTAAAAAGAATGATAATGAATGACTTACAATATATGATTTACAATGTATAATGAATAATGAAGTGATAGCGTCACTAAGCCTATCGAAGTGACGGTGTTTTTTTTAGAGATAATCACTATCTGTCAGCTGCTTATATCGAATTTAGGTCAAATCATAGTTTTTTTGATTTCAGGAATCGCTTTAACAAGAACGCGAGACAATATGGGATTGTATAGAAGGAGCCGTTGAAACCAATGTTTTTATAACATAGTTTTATCCCATATTTAATGTCTTCATATTTTTCATTTTCTATAAGTTTATTCAAGGATAATGTCGCGCCGTTATTTGATTTCACCTCAACAGGTACCAAGCTATCAGCGTCTCTTACAAAGAAATCCATTTCCAATGATGGATTATCACGTTTATAATAATACAACTTATATCCTTGTTTTACAAGCATATCTCCGACAATATTTTCATATATTGCTCCTTTGTACGTACCAAAATTACGATTTTGTCTCAAATCGTCCTGAGCCTCTTCATCAAGTGACGCTATCAACATTCCTGTATCCTTAAAATATATCTTGTACATTTTCGGATCATAATTGCCTTTCAATGGAAGTTCAATGTCCGACAATGAATAACATAAGTTCACTATTCCAGCATCAGAAAGCCATTCCACCACGCCAATATATTCCCTATTTCTTGCATTATTAGCAATCTTAGAGATTTGGAATCTCTTGTTCTCTTTCGCTAAAAAAATTGAAATATGATTGTAAACACTTTTTATTTTCGTCTTGTCTAAACCTTGAGCATATTTTGTTATATCTTCTTCATAATCTGCCAGAAGTTGTCTTTGAATGGCAAGAACTCCGCTAAAGTTTTTATTTTTTATGTATGTATCAACAACTTTAGGCATACCGCCCAAAACCATATAATCACGAAATATATCGAAAAGAACTTCTAATTCCAATTGCGAGAAAGGCTTCACCTCCACAAGATGTTCAAACAAATCTTCCACAAATTCCTCTGTATATCCTTTTGCCCATAAAAACTCCTCGAAATCCATCGAGTGCATTTCATAATCTTCCTTAAATCCTACACTGTTTGATTCAATCTCCTTATAATTGATACCCATAAGAGAACCTGAACATATCACATCGTATCGACCATCAAGTTTAAAGAATTTCAGCGAGGTGGCACATGCCGGACATTCCTGCAATTCATCGAAGAAAAACAAAGTATTGCCAGGAATAAATTCACACATCGGATTTAACAAGGAGATATTCTTTATAACCGCATCCACCTCATATCCATCTGAAAATATCTTCTTAAACTTCTGTTGCTCAACGAAATTTATCTTAACAACACTTTTATAATTCGCTTCTGCAAAAGATGTTATCGACACAGTCTTGCCTATTTGTCTTGCGCCTTTAACGATCAGAGGATTACGTTCTGGATTGCTTTTCCATTCCAACAGATACTTATCTATTTTTCTTTTAAGGAGTTGAGTCATAATTTTCACATTTTTTGCATTGCAAATATACTATATTTTCACAGAAATTGAGTTTGTTATAGTTAAAATTTTCACAGAAATTGGATATTAAGAATAAACATCTACTTTCTTGATAGCGTCACTGAGCCTGTCGAAGTGACGGTGTTTTTAGAGATAGTAAATCGCTCCTTGTAGCGACAATAAAGGCATATTACCGTCTAATCCTCAAAAAAAATGTGTGTCAATGTCAAAAGTCTGAGTTATTTTCATTATCTTTGCAACAAATAAAATGTTATTTGTTATTTAAAATATAAGCTATAATGAATAATATATTATCATTTAATATAAGCACTCCGAATGATATTTCTTCGCAGATAGCATCAAGAGTCAAAGCACGTCGTTTGGAATTGAATCTGACGCAGGAAGGTTTGGCGACAAGAGCTGGTTTGAAATTCGCCACCTACAGACGTTTCGAGCAGACTGGCGAGATTTCATTGCATGGTTTGTTGCAAATCGCTTTCGCTCTCAACGCACTGTCCGACTTCGACATCTTATTTTCACAACGACAATATCAATCTATCGACGAAGTATTGAATGAACAGAAAAAAATCAGAAAGAGAGGAAAGAAAAATGAATAGCATCAATCAGATAGAGGTCGTTTATCACAATCGCTTGGTCGGGCGTTTAGCTTTGACAAAAGATAATTTGTGTGCTTTCGAATATTCCGCAGAATGGCAGAACTCAGGTTTTTCC
>SUWT01000024.1 GCA_015061335.1 Lentimicrobiaceae bacterium
TTGAATATTGTCGTAGTGGAAATCAGGATTTTCAAGGTCTAAGAAGCACAATGCTTTTCCATCAAACAGTCCGTATTGTTCAAGATGTTCACGGGCATATCTTACGCCGCCCGTGTTATAATTTATGAAATAGAAATTTATGCTGTCACTATATTTGCTGTATGCGGGAGAATAAGTTTCCTCAAAATGCCTCATGCATGGACCGCAACACACACTATAGAAAACAACGATTTTATATTTTGTAGTGTCTGAAGTGATCAATGCTTTCAGATCTTCAGCGTCTATACATTCTATATAATCGTTTGATTGTGCGTAACGAACATTCTTTTTGCTCGGAATACAAACGTGTGCGCATGAAGTCGAAATTATGCAGATAATAAAGATTAGTAATATTTTTTTCATTCTGTGGAGATTTAAAACTACTTGCAAATATATGTAAAAAAAACATTTTATTATGAATTATGCATTATGAATTGTGCATTATTTTACAAAAACTGCACTATTGATTGTGCAAAATGTTTATTTTCGCATCATGAAAATAACTCATTTCAAAAATATAGATTCTACGAATTCTTACCTTCAGAATCTTTTAGATAAAGGTGAAGATGTTGCTGATAATGTTGTCGTCACCGATTTTCAGACATCGGGAAAAGGTCAGGGAAAGAACGTCTGGCAGAGTGAAGATGGAAAGAATCTGCTTTTCAGCATCGCTCTTGATATGAGTTTTCTCAAAGCTGAAGATCAGTTTCTTCTAACTCAGATGGTTTCTGTCGCCATGATTAACGTTTTGAAAAATTATCTTCCTGAAGAAAATCTTTTCATAAAATGGCCTAACGACATTTATTATAAAGATAAGAAAATCGCAGGCATCTTAATTAAAAACGAGATTAAAGGAATGATGCTTGGAACTTCCATCATAGGCATCGGACTTAATGTAAATCAAACTACTTTCGATGAAAATCTTCCCAATCCAATCTCAATGAAGATGATTACCGGAAAGGATTATGATTTGGAAGAGATACTTTTAGCTATCAGCTGTCAGCTATCAGCCGTCAGCAATTATGTCAACAGACAACAGACAACAGACAACAGACCTTGTATAACTTTCAATTCTCAATACACTTCATATTTGTATCGTTATGAGCAATGGACTTTTTATGAACACGAAGGTATTGTCAAAGAAATGATGATCATAGGCTTTGACAAATACGGACGACTCATCTTAAAAGAAAAAAACGACCGTGAAGTCGTTTGTAATCAGAAGGAAATCATTTTCAGTTAGGAATTAAAGAGAATCTGTAAATTCCACGTTTAATAAACTTTGATAATGAAAATTAAAACTCATAAATCATTTGCAAAACAATCTAAATTAAAACAATCCCTAATCCCCAATTCCTAATTCCTAATTCCTAATTCCTAATTCCTAATCCCCAATCCCTAATCCCTAATTCCTAATTCCTAATTCCTAATTCCCAATCCCTAATTATTAAACCTTTCCGCCATCATATTAACCAGATTCTGCAATGGTCGTGATGCCATCATCTGCATAAGTGGATTAAGTTGAGCGTCTATTTCGAAACAACATTCGGAGGCAGACTCATAGTTTCTTATATAAATATTCAACACAAATTGAAAAGGAGTCTTCCCTACAGGAGACAGCTGTATCAATTCATTTGGCTTGCGGTTGAAAACTCTTAACGCGATACTACCCATGCCTTGTATGGTGAATGATAAGTTATCGGCATCGCTGCTTATATTGACGACTTGTTCCGGCAAAATAGGCGGCATGTTGTTCATGTCGCCTATATATTCAAATAATTCTCTGTCAGATCGTAGATCTTTAACCCACTTGCTACTGAAAATCATAGTTTTAAATCTTGACTTTAGCTAAAAATTACATTCTCGCATCACTCCATGCTTGTGGATTCTTTTTCCATTCCATCAGAGATTCAAGATCTTCTTCTCTTACATAGCTTTCTTGAATGGCTTTTTGTATCAAGACATCATAATTGGTGAGCGTACATAACTCGCAATTGTTTTTCTTGAAGTTCTCAGCAGCTACATCCATACCGTATGTGAAGATGGCGAGCATTCCTTTTATGATGGCACCTTTTTCACGTAATGCTTCCACAGCTAACAAACTCGATTTTCCTGTTGAAACAAGGTCTTCTATGATGACAACAGACTGTCCACTGTTGATAATACCCTCGATTTGATTGTTCATGCCGTGCGATTTCTTCTCAGAGCGAACATAAACAAAAGGTAAGCCTAATTCTTGCGCTACCAAAGCTCCCTGAGGAATACCGCCTGTCGCTACGCCGGCAATGACATCTGGCTTGCCAAATTTGTCTAAACACATCTTTACAAATTCCTCACGAATAAAAGTCCTAACTTGTGGATATGATAATGTAATACGATTGTCACAGTAAATAGGACTCTTTAACCCTGATGCCCATGTAAAAGGATTTGCAGGATTCAATTTTATTGCTTTAATTTGCAAAAGAAAATTGGCAAGTGCCATTGATGTTTCTAAATTGTTCATAAAACTAATATTAAATTATTTGGCAAATGTACAGACTTTTTTGCAATAAAAAAATGCTTTTTAGTAGAAATTTTTCAGAAAAATTTTTGGATAATTATCACTATGATGATCATTGTTATCAACTTCTTGAAAATACAATAGATAGAATAAGATACTGGCTTGAAAATGAAACCGAGGATCTCAATCTTGATGATGTAGATAACGATATCCTGGCTGTTTCGATAAATACAATATTCAAATCAGCGCCGGCAGCAGGTGGTGTCGTGCTTATAAACGACGGAATAGCCGCTATCGAAAGAAACGGAATCCCCGATCTGCCCAAAGGTCACATAGAAAATGGTGAATCGGAAGATGTTGCCGCATTACGAGAAGTATATGAGGAAACAGCCTTGTCTGACCTCTCTATAATAAAAAAACTTCCTTCTACTTTTCATTGTTATCTTCTTAATAATCAATGGACTATGAAAAAAACATCATGGTTTTTGATGAAATCAGATGCCGTTTTTGATCCTAAACCTCAACAGGAAGAAGGTATATCAAAAGTTTTTGTCTTAAATAAAGATAATGTAAATGATTTTTTAGAAAAGACATTCGTATCTTTGCGAATTACATTAGAAGAGGAAATCTTAAAGAATATTAACAGATAATTTTTATTTGCCTTTTAGATGAAATATGAAAAAAGCTGTGTTCTCGGGTTCTTTCGACCCTATAACGAAAGGTCATGAATATATAGTGCGTCAAGCTTTGCCGCTTTTCGATGAGATAATTGTGGCAATAGGTGTTAATATAATGAAAAAAAATACCTTTACTTTGGAACAACGTTTAGAATGGATTAGGGATGTCTTCTCAGACTGCCCAAATGTAAAAGTTAAGCATTATGAAGGTCTTACGGTAGATTTTTGCAAAGATAATTCCGCTTCTTTCATAATAAGAGGTTTGAGAGGCGCAACCGATCTTGAATATGAAAGCACTATAGCCGAAGCTAATAAGAAAATCAATGATGAGATTGAAACGGTCTTTTTCCTTACTGATCCTTCTTTGCGTTGTGTCTCGTCAACAGTGGTAAGAGACCTTATAAAACATAATCATCCTATAGATGAGTTCGTCCCTAAGGTTGTCGCTGACAACTATAAACAACAACTTTAGCAATATTTCCAATCGTTTTTCGTTATATCTATATGAAAAAGATATGTTTATTCATTATATTGATAATCAACTTTTTAACAATTGAAAAACTGTCATCCCAAAATGTGGTTATCAATGGAAAGGTCAATGAACCAAATGCATTGATCAGATTGTTTTCATACAATGATATGTTAAGTTGTGAAATGACTAAGATAGCAGAAACGAAATCTGATCATGAGGGTGTTTTTAAACTTGAGGCTACTATTAATGAGATTGGTATCGCTCAAATAGCTGTTAATCTGGAACGTGTCGATTTTTTACTGAAACCAAACGCTACTTACGATCTTGAAATACTTATTCCTGAACAGGAGATAGAGTCGTCTTATTTCGAGCGTCAGAATCCTACATTAAAGATGAATAATGCTGATGATCAAGGTCTTTATTATCAGTATTATGCTTCTGAAACAATAATCAATGATTTTATTCTGGAACATTTTAATCAGATTTATAGGGGACGTCAGCTTTCCTTGCTTGATACTCTCGATGTTCGTATAGAGAAAGAGGTAGGTGATATAAAGTCTGATTTTGTGAGAGATTATGTTCGCTATAGAAAAGCCTCAATTCAGATGGCGGTTAATAACGATAATGCTAAAAAAGTTGTAAATCAATATTATGACAAGAATGAAATATTGTATTCTCAGCCTGCATACATGGAACTCTTTAGAGAGATTTTTACTGATTATCTTCTCTCTCGTCAGTTCGAGCCTTCAGAATTTATGCAGATGTATTATTCTGGTTATGACGCTTTCCTGTCTTATCTGAAGAATAAAGATGCCTTTTTGGCAGAGAATCAGGAATTGACGGAATTAATCTTGTCATGGAACCTCAAGAGAATGTATTATGAATATCCGGATGAAAGGAAAATAACACTTAATTATTTCGATGTCATAAAAGAAAGATCTGACAATCGGAAGAATAAAAAAATTATAGATGATATTCTTAAACAGATTCATCGATTGTCATTTGATTCTGAAGCTCCGGAATTTTCTTTAAGAGACAGAAATGGTAATGTGATAAAATTATCTGATTATCAGGATGATATGCTTATATTGCAGTTCGTAAATCATACATCTCACATGATAGATTATCATTTTGATAGGCTGAATGAGTTGTCGTACCAGTGGCAAGATTCTGTCAGGATTATCACCATAGCTACTAAAGATAGTTTTGAAGATTTTAAACAAATGTTTGATAATAAGTCTATTACATGGAGTTTGCTTGATCTTGATGATGATATTTTGCTTTTAGAGGAATATCAGATCAGAACTTTCCCTGATTACATTATTTTAAGAAAAGGAGGTAAGATTGGCATGGCTCCAGCACCAGCACCAGATCAATATCTAGACTATCATGTAAGAAGAATTTATAAATATTTATAAAAATTGTTTATTTTTGCATAACTTTTGATTAGGAAAAGTGTTAAACTTTGGAAAATAATTAACGAAATACGATATGGGATTTTTTGCTAAACTATTCGGTAACAAAGCTTCACGTGATAATAAAGCTTTACAGCCATTATTAGATAAAACATTAGAAGCTTACGAAAAAATCAAAAACTTAGATATTGATGCTCTTCGTCATAAAACGGTAGAATTTAAGGAATATATCAGGAATTACTCATTGGAAGAAGAGAATCGTATCAAGGAACTTAAGCTTAAAGCGGAGAGTGAAGATATAGATCTTGAGAAGAAGAATGAGATCTATGAACAGGTTGATAAACTTGAGAAACAGCAACTTGATAAGATAGAAGAGGCACTTAACAATATCATGCCAGATGCTTTTGCGGTTTTGAAGGAGACTGCAAAACGTTTTAAAGAGAATAAGGTTGTAGAAGCTACAGCAACAGAACTGGACCGTGAATTGGCGGCTAAATTCGACCATATCAATATTGAAGGCGATAAGGTTTATTATAATAACAGCTGGGTTGCGGGTGGTAACGTTGTAAGTTGGGATATGATTCCGTATAATGTTCAGCTTATCGGTGGTGCCGTTTTGCATCAGGGAAAGATTGCTGAGATGGCAACAGGTGAAGGTAAAACCTTGGTGGCTACTTTGCCTGTTTATCTCAATGCTCTTGCCGGTCGTGGTGTTCACGTTGTTACTGTCAATGATTATCTTGCAAAACGTGACTCTGAGTGGATGGGAACTATATACGAGTTTTTAGGACTTACCGTCGATTGTATTGACAAACATGAGCCTAATACACAGGCACGTCGTAATGCTTATCTGGCAGATATCACATACGGTACCAATAACGAGTTTGGTTTCGACTATCTTCGTGACAATATGACAGGTAATCCAGATGAGTTGGTTCAACGTAAGCATCATTATGCTATCGTTGACGAGGTTGACTCTGTTTTGATTGACGATGCCCGTACACCATTGATTATCTCCGGACCAACACCTCGAGGCGATAATCAAGAGTTTGATGTCCTTAAACCAGATGTCGTGAAACTTTATGAGGCTCAGAAAAGACTAGTGACATTATGTCTTGCTGATGCTAAGAAAATACTCACCGATCCTAAGGCTACGGAAGAACAGAAACGTCACGGCGCCGATCAGTTGTTCCGTGCTTATAGAGGTCTTCCTAAGAATAACGCTTTGATAAAGTTCTTGAGTGAAGAAGGTATGAAAGCCCTCATGCAAAAGACAGAAGGCTTCTACCTGCAAGAACAACAGAAAAATATGCACCTCATCGATGACGAACTTTATTTTGTCATCGACGAGAAACTTCATAGTGTGGATCTTACAGAAAAAGGTATCGATGAACTGACAAAAGCGTATAACGACCCTACATTCTTTATCCTTCCTGACGTGGGTAGCGAGGTGGCAGAACTGGAGCGTTCTAACCTCACTGATGATGAGAAAGTGTTGAAGAAATCAGAGCTGTTACGTAACTTTTCAGAGAAATCGGAACGTTTGCATACTATACAACAATTACTTAAAGCTTATACATTGTTTGAGAAAGACGTTGATTACGTCATTATGGACAATAAGATTAAGATTGTTGACGAACAAACAGGTCGTATCATGGAAGGTCGTCGTTGGTCTGATGGTTTGCATCAGGCTGTAGAGGCAAAAGAGAATGTTCGCGTTGAGGCGGCGACACAGACATATGCGACAATTACATTACAGAACTATTTCCGTATGTATCATAAACTTGCCGGTATGACGGGTACTGCTGAGACAGAGGCTGGTGAATTTTGGGATATTTATAAGCTTGATGTAGTAGTAATTCCTACCAATAAGCCGATAGCGCGTATTGATAGTGAAGATCTGATATATAAGACGAAACGTGAGAAATATAATGCTGTCATAGATAAGATTGCAGAGTTTGTAGCAGATGGAAGACCTGTTTTGGTTGGTACTACATCGGTGGAAGTCTCTGAGCTTTTGTCACGTATGCTTACACGTAAAGGTATTCCTCATAATGTCTTGAATGCTAAGTTGCATGCCAAGGAAGCCCAAATCGTTAAGGATGCGGGACAAGCAGGTGTAGTGACAATCGCTACTAATATGGCGGGTCGTGGTACCGACATCAAGTTGGGACCTGGCGTCAAAGAAGCTGGAGGTCTCGCTATCATAGGTACAGAACGTCATGAGTCACGCCGCGTTGACCGCCAGTTACGTGGTCGTTCCGGTCGTCAGGGCGATAACGGTAGCTCACAATTCTTCGTTTCTCTTGAAGACGACCTCATGCGTATGTTCGGCTCCGACCGTATAGCTCCTGTGATGGATAAACTTGGTCTGCAGGAAGGCGAGGTTATTCAACATCCTATGATAACCAAACAGATTGAAAAGGCTCAGAAAAAAGTTGAAGAAAACCACTTCGGAACTCGTAAACACCTGCTCGAATACGATGACGTTATGAACTCACAACGTGAGGCTATATATGAAAAAAGACGTCATGCGTTGTTCGGAGAACGTCTTTCTATCGATATCAATAATATGATGTATGACCTCGGTGAGTCCTTGATAGAGAAATATCAAGAAAATGGAGACTACGAAGGACTTAAGCTCGATGTGCTCTCTATGATGGGATTGGACCTTCCTTTTGATGAGGACGAATTCAAACGTTCTAAGTCGGACAAATTGTCAGATGTCCTCTTCGAAAGAGCATCGGAGGTTTATAATAACAAAACTCGTATCATAGGCGAAAAAACACTTCCTGTAATAGAGAATGTCTTTAAAAACACTCAATATGAAAACATTCTTATTCCTTTCACCGATGGAAAGAAGAGCATGAATGTTGTCGTAAATCTTAAGAAAGCTGTTGAGAATGGCGCTAAAGAGATAACATTGGCGGTGGAGAAATTTATTACTCTGGGAATCATAGACGAGTCGTGGAAAGAACATCTCCGTGAATTGGACGAGTTGAAACATTCCGTTCAGAATGCACATTACGAACAAAAAGATCCGCTTTTGATCTATAAGTTCGAGTCGTTCAATTTGTTTAAACAAATGATACAAAAAATAAACAGCGACGTTATCTCATTCCTTATGAGAGCTGATGTCCCTATGCAAGATAACAATCAGGTCAGAGAACAGAGAGCTCGTGCTATTGACAAATCGAAATTGAAAGAGCAACGTACCGACTTGTTGGCACAATCACATAGCGATACACAACAACGTCAAGTGACACAGCCTGTACATGTAGAGAAAAAAGTAGGAAGAAACGACCCATGTCCATGTGGCAGTGGTAAGAAATATAAGAACTGTCACGGTAAAGAGGTTTAATACCTTTTTATAAACGTGTCAATGACATCTTGTTTATATCTTTTGGTGTCAGGAAGAGACGTGTCAATGACATCTTGTTTATATCTTTTGGTGTCAGGAAGAGACGTGTCAATGACATCTTGTTTATATCTTTTGGTGTCATTGACGCGTCTCTACTTTGTTAGGGTTCCAGATTTTTTGTGAGCATCTCGACAAACTTGAACTCGCTGAGAAGTTGTTTCGCTATAATTCTGATCAGAGTGTAGCTGGGGATCGCTATAATCATTCCTAAAACACCTCCAATATTACCGGCCATCAGAATGACTAAGAAAATCTCAATCGGATGTGCAAATACACTCTTGGAATAAATGGTAGGCTGTAAAACAAAATTATCAACTAAGTTAGCTACAACAAAAACACCTATGATCTCCAAAGTGTTAGGCATGATTAAATCGTATGCATTAATACCTAAATTGGAAATAATACCGATTATAACTCCAATAAAGCCTCCCATAAGTGGTCCAAGATAGGGAATAATATTCATAAAACCACCTATTACCGCTATAATGAGAGCATTTTCTATTCCGAAAATCGTCAAACCAATGAATATTAATATCATCATGCAAAGAAGCTCTGATATTAAGCCGAAAATGTATCTTGTTAACATCACTCTAGAATCATGGAGAATATTATTCATTCGCAAGACATGAGTGTCGGGCGTTATGGCTGTAAAGATATTTCTGACAATATTAGGTTCGCGCAACAAGAAAAATGTCAGGAAAATGGTGGAAAACAAACCTATGAAAAAACCACTGGTCTTTGAGATAATACTGCCGAAGATATTCTTGATATTGTCCCAGTTAACAATGGAATAAATCTTATCTTCCGCAATTTTTAACAAATCTTCTTCAGGTCTGATGATACTATATTGTACTAAGAAATCATATATCTTCTTTAAAGGCTGCTCGAAATAATCAACTATGGCTTCGGTGTCGATTTTTGATAGGATAGTGATCTCTTTGTTTACTAATGGTATGATTATTAAGAATATAGTGGAGAAGAGCAAAAACATTACAATCATGGTGATAAGTGCTGATACAGAGTCGCCTAATCTAAAATTCTTGATATGTATTTTTTTAATAATCTCACAAAGTGGTCGTCCTATCATAAATAGAATCACCGATATTGCGAAATATAAAAATATATCAGGAAAGAAATACACTAATGATACTACTGCTAATATTCCTGCTATAGGCTTGATGAATGTAATGATTTTGTTCATATCTGTCAGATTATATTTTCTAGTGTCATTTCGAATAATCTTTGCAACGAGATTCCCATTTCTGCTGCTTGTTTAGGCATAATGCTGGCTTCAGACATGCCAGGAACAATATTAACCTCTATAAAAAACAGACCTTCTTCATTAAGAATATAATCGAAACGAGCGAAGCCTTTGCATCCGAATCTTTCATATAATATCGCTGAAGTTGCTTTGACTTCAATTTCTTCAAATTCATCGAGTTGAGCTGGTGTTATCTCATCAGATTTGCCTTCTGTATATTTCGCTTCATAATCAAAGAATTCATTTTTTGATACTATCTCTGTTAACGGAAGAACCATCATCTTTCCTTTATACTCTATAACGCTGCAAGCCAATTCACGTCCTTTGACATATTTCTCGCACATGATCTGATTTCCGGCATCGAAAGCAACTTCCACAGCTTTGTCGAACTCATCGGCGTTGTTTACCTTACTTACACCAACACTGGAACCATTACATGTCGGTTTTATAAATAATGGTAAGCCTAGCTCTTTTATAATGTCTTCTTTGTCAATATATTCACCTTTGTTTATCGTCACTGAGTCAGCCACAGTAGCACCTGCCGATGCTGCTAAAACCTTAGTGAGGTCTTTGTTGAATGTCAAAGCACATGTGGTGAAATTCGATGAAGTATATGGTATCTTTAACATTTCAAAATAACCTAAGATCTCACCATTCTCTCCTGGAATGCCATGAACAGCATTGAAAACAGCATCAAAAGTGATCTTCCTATCATCAAGAGTGATGGAAAAATCGTTCTTGTCAACACTATAATGTTTGTCATCATCACTCAAATAAAACCAACCATCCTTATTTATCACGATAAGATATGTGTCGTAAAGCTCTGAACTAAGATTGTTTTTCACAACTTTAGCGCTTTTTATAGAGATTTCGTATTCTCCTGAATATCCTCCGCAAATAATAGCAATCTTTTTCATAATATTCTATTAAAAAATTAATTAAAATAGTTATCTTTGTGGCATCAAAAATAATAAAAAAGGTCGTTATATTTAAATCAAAAAATAAAAATAAATGAAAGCCTTCAATTTTCTAACCAAAAGGGCGTTTTATATAAATTTGGCTATTATTATTGCATTGGTAATCATAATAATACAACTTGCATTCATCTCTTTGGATAAATTTACCCGTCATGGCGAAGAAATTATCGTTCCTGATTTCATAGGCATGAATTGCGATGAGGTTTTGGAGAAATATTCTGAGGATTTTAATTTTATCCTATTGGATAGTGTTTATACGAAGAATTTAGAAGAAGGTTCTGTATATCAACAAGATCCTCTTCCAGATTCAAAGGTGAAGAAAGGTCGTAACATGTACTATATCAAGGTTTCTGTAGCTCCTGAACGTGTTATGATGCCCAACCTAAGAAATCTTTCTTTACGTCAGGCGATGGTTCTCTTGAAAGCTAATGGCTTGAATGTCTCGGAATTGGAATTCGTAGAACATTTTGCAAAGAATGCTGTCGTTGAACAATATATCGACACTACAGTAGTAGAACCGGGTTCTGAAATAATCAAAGGAACAGCTCTGAGATTACAGCTTGGCTATGGTCTTAATGATAGAAAAACGCATCTTCCTAAATTGTTGACAATCAACAGTAAAAATGTAAAGAATCTCATTCATGAGGCTTCGTTGAATATGGGGAATGAGATATTTATGGATAATGATGATAGTGAAGATTACCGGGTTTATAAGATGGAGCCTGCATATAATGCTGAAACTATGGTTACTTTGGGTTCAAAGGTCGATGTCTGGTATCGCTCCGCAAAAGTCTTCGATTTTGACACTTACGGTAGGGAATTGTTTAAGAAAGATTCCATAATTTCTGTTATGAAGAAGAAAAAAATGACAGAGGATACAATTAAATATGTCACAGATAGTTTTGATTATATATTGACTCATCGTTTGTTTTTGTTCGATTCGATAAGTCGTGAGTATGACAAGAATCTTGTCTTTGAAAGAGAATTTTACGAATACATCTACAGAGATGATACTTTGGATATGGATTCTTTGTTTTTGATAATTGATGAAAGAAATAATAGTTTGTATTATGAAGAGTAGAATAATAATATTTGCGATAACATTTTTGATTGGCTTGAATTTAAATGCGCAGGAATATCTCAGTGGCTTTCCACATGATCAGAAACAGTCGGAAGCTACTAATGACAGGTCGTCATTAAAGCATATTACATTGCCTGTTTTCGATGATTTCTCTAAGGATCATGTTTATCCTAATTCTGAGATATGGCAGAATAGGCAGGTCTTGGTAAACTCAGGTTTTCCTTTATATCCGACGAATTATAATGCAGCGACATTTGATGTCTTAAACGAACATGGCGCTGTTTATTCCAATGGAAGTAGCACTCCTTTTATTGCAGATTCATTGCTGTCTAGACCAATACGACTTGTTGATGAGAACGGCGAGCCCTTAAGTCCTGCCGACTCTCTGTATTTTAGTTTTTACTATCAGCCTCAGGGTAATGGCGATGCTCCTGAGCCACATGACTCATTAGTGCTGAAATTTGGTTGTGTTGTCGATACATTCAGAATAGAATACGACACTCTTTTCATTACCGATGTCCTCGAATATATGGGTGTAGATACAATCTTTGTAGGAGATGTCCTGTATCACGACTATACCTCCACATGTGACTTAGATATGTACACATTGGCAGAACGTCAATATACAGCGGCAGATTCCAATGCGGTCGTCGCCATTCCTTGCGATACAGTATTTTATTCAGAAATGCGCTGGGATCATGTATGGAGCTCAGAAGGAATGCCATTAGACTCGTTTTTGTTGAAAAATAATGATCAGTATTTTAAACAAGTTAAAGTCGCTGTCACCAATCCGAACTATTTCGTCAATGACATGATCGTGCTTTTCTATAACTATGGTTCATTACCATCGACAATGTATGCGAACGACAGAAGTAATGTTGATAATTGGAATGTTGATTTCGTTTATTTTGATAGAAATAGATCATATAATGACGATACATATAATATGGTGACATTTTCACAGAAATCGCCTTCTTTGTTAAAACGTTATAATTCAATGCCGTACAGACAATATGTGGCGAATCCTACAGTGGCTATGGTAGCCGATTATCAGATGTATATCGCTAACTTGGACTCTGTCTCTGTAAAGACAAAATATACTTGTCAGATTGAGAAAACAACGGAAGACTGGTCGTTTAACTACGAAAGCAAATTGTGTGATGTGGCTCCATTTATCTCATCAGGATTTCAAAATTGTGATGGCGATAACGCAACTCAGGCCTGTCCGCATCTCAATAATTTTCTATTCGATCTGGATAGTAGCGTTGATTCTGCATCATATGTAATTACTCATATCATCAGTGTTGAGGATACGGAATCTAATGTCGTGGGGGATACCTTGTATGGAAAGCAAGGCTTCTATAACTATTATTCATACGATGACGGAACACCTGAAATGGGTTATGGAGTAGTGCCAGAAGATTCCTATTTCGCAAGCCAATTTACACTTTCAATTCCAGATACATTGTGCGGAGTACAGTTGCTTTTTAACAGAACCTTTAACGATGCGAATTATGATTTTTTTGATATAGTAGTATGGAATGATAATAACGGAAAACCGGGAAATGAGATTTATCGTCTTGAAAACCAACGTCCTAGATGGGATGATAATCTTATTTACAAATTTGCTTACTATCGTTTTGATAAATTGTTGAAAGTAAACGGAACGATTTATGTCGGTATAATGCAACATAGCAGAGAAAGTATCAATATCGGTTTTGATACATCTGCCGACAATCATCAATATAATTTTTATGAGACAGGCGGTGGATGGATGAACAGTATGATGAAAGGTTCATTGATGATACGTCCTGTTGTTGGAACCAATTATTATATAGGGACAGAAGAAATTAAGGCTGAAAACAATAAACTGGAGATTTATCCTAATCCAACATCTGATGTGTTGAATATAGCCAATATATCATCTGATAAATGTGATGATATTAGAGTTTATGATATGAGCGGACGACTTTTGAGGCAATATTCATACGAGTGTAATTTGGATGTCAGTGATCTTTCTAAAGGTTTATATATGATAAGAGTAGTAACCGAAGATTCTGGTGTGTATGTTGGTAAATTCTTGATTCATAGATAATTATGGTAGAGAGAAACTTGAATGATATCGAAGATGAATTGTTAGGAACTCAAACTGAAGAGCTTTCGGAAGAGAGTACCGAATTATATGAGCATTTTCGTATTATAGCTGATAAAGGACAGACTATAACTAGAGTTGACAAGTTTTTGCAGAATCGTATCGAGAATGTTTCTCGCAACAGGATACAGCAGGCTGCCAAAGCAGGAAGTATCTTTGTTAACGATAAGGTCGTGAAACAGAATTATAAGGTCAAGCCAAATGATGTTGTTTCAGTTGTTTTGAGTTATCCGCCTCGTGAAGTTGAGATAATACCTGAAGATATTCCTATTAATATCGTATATGAAGATGACGATATTGTCATTGTGAATAAACAAGCCGGTCTAGTGGTACATCCAGGACATGGTAATTTTAACGGTACCTTATTAAACGCCTTGGCATATCATTTTAAGGAGACAAGGCAGAATGTGGAAAATGGCTTCGGCTATCTGGTCCATCGTATCGATAAGGACACTACAGGTCTGATGATTGTTGCTAAGAATGAGACAGCGCAGACCATATTGGCAAAGCAATTTTTTGAACATAGTATAACACGTAGGTATCAGGCACTTGTTTGGGGCGATTTCAATGAAGATGAAGGTACTATAGAAGGTCATATAGGCAGAAGTCTGAAAGACAGAATAGCTATGGCGGTGTTTCCTGATGCTTCGCATGGTAAATCGGCAGTGACACATTACAAGGTTCTAGAACATTTCAATTATGTAACATTGGTGGAATGTCGTCTTGAGACAGGTAGAACACATCAGATACGCGTTCATTTCCAACATATAGGACATCCGCTTTTTAATGATTATCTTTACGGTGGAGATGCTATTCTAAAGGGAACGACATTTACAAAATATCGTCAGTTTATCGAGAACTGCTTCAGAGAAATACCTCGTCATTGCCTGCATGCCAAAATCTTGGGATTCGTACATCCTACGACAGGGGAGACAATGTATTTTGATTCAGAATTGCCATCAGATATGGTATCGGTACTCGATAAATGGCGTAATTATATTAAAACCAGAACAGAATAACTTATCATGATAGTAGTAACGGGTGCAGCGGGTTTTATTGGCAGCATAGTGCTTGCCGAACTCAATAAAAAAGGAAATAATGATTTGATACTTGTCGATGATTTCTCAAAGCAGAATAAGGAGAGAAATTTTATTGATGCAAAGTATAATGAATTGATAGATAGAGATTATTATTTTGATTGGTTTGAGAATAATCATGATAATGTAGAATTCGTGATACATCTGGGTGCGCGTACCGATACCACTGAGTTCGATTGGTCGGTATTTGAGAAACTTAACGTCTCGTTTACCCAAAAGATGTTTGGCTTATGTGCTGAATATAATATTCCTTTAATCTATGCCTCTTCGGCTGCAACATATGGTAATGGCGAATTGGCTTATGATGATAATCATGAAGTTGTTGAGAAATTGCAGCCCTTAAATCCTTACGGACGATCAAAGAATGAGGTCGATAAGTGGATTTTGAGACAAGAGAAGCAGCCTCCGTTCTGGGCAGGACTGAAGTTTTTTAATGTATATGGTCCCAATGAATATCATAAAGGACGTATGGCATCGGTGATCTTCCATTCTTTTAACCAAATTACAGAAACGGGAAAAGTGAAATTGTTCCGTTCACATCGTCCCGACTTCAATGATGGAGAACAGTTGCGCGATTTTATTTATGTCAAAGACATCGCCAATGTGATAATATGGATGATCGACGAATGGCAGAAGAAAGATATTCAGAGTGGATTGTATAATTTGGGAACCGGCAAGGCTCGCAGCTTCTATGATCTTGCAGCAAACACTTTCAAGGCAATGGGAAGAGAGGTCAATATTGAATTTATCGATATTCCGGAGGATATCAGAGACAAATATCAATATTTTACAGAGGCTAATATGAATAAACTGAGAGCGGCGGGATATGATAAAGACTTCACCTCATTGGAAGATGGAGTAGAAGATTATGTCAGGAATTATCTGAATAAAACCAAATAATTTCTTAAAATGAAAATTAGAATATTATTGATATTAGTATTGATGATTTCTCTTCAATACTCTTGTTCTAAGACAGATGATGGAGTCGATTTCGTTGATTTTCTAGGGAAAGAGTCTTATTTCAAATTTTTTGAAGAAATAATACCTGAAACATTGAAAGATACTCTTGTTTATTATAATGACTCAATAGGTTATAATTATCTCAGATTAGATAGAGAATCTCCATTTGCAACCTTCGTAGAAGGCATATATACAGTTCATCAAAATGTTTTTATAGATTATGGAGATCCTTTTGAGATCAAGAACATAGGAGGTCTCGAAACATGTTTTATCTTTGAGGAACAGAAAAATGCCATATTGTCAGCGACAATAAGTATTGATACTATTGTAGATCTTTATTCTCAAATATCGTATAAAATAGATCAGACCACTCATGCTGATACACTTTATGTAGTTGGAAGTATAGAAAAAGATTTTTTTATGATGTATGGTTATGCGGATAATCATATTGAAAGAGCGTATCTGGATTCGGAGACGATGTCGATATTGGAAAATACACATCAAACATATCAGTATAAGTCTATAGTGATAATAGTTGGAGAGAAGATTGAAGATGGAATAAGGAGGATAGCATTTTTTGAATATATTTCTGACATAGATGAATCTTTTTATCCCATTGGATCTATTAGGGCTTTTGCAGATGATGATGATTTGTCGTATATGGTTAAATAATAACGGAATAAGCTGATATGAGGTCTGTTTTGTTGATAATTATTTTATTTTTTACATCGATTGATTTAAATGCACAGGTAGGTCCTGTTTTTAATAAATTTAAAGGTAGAAAAGACCGTACTAATGTCGTTATGATTGGTGCAAAAGGAGGTGTGATTATACCTAAGGTTACTTATAATTCTACTATCTTTAATGAGATCCCTCAGGAGTTATTATTAAAGCCAGCTTTTGGATTATATATTGATATTCCTTTGTCGAGAAAAGTTTCTTTCTCGCCCGAGGTACTTTATACAAGTCGCGGTGTTAATCATGCTGATTTTATTTATAGGGATATATATGATGCGAGTTATGTTCTAATGGCAAATTATGTTGATTTAAGGTTACCATTATCGTATAGATTCAGGCTGAGTAATTTTATTCAGCCATATTTCTTTATTGCGGCAGATTTGGCTTTTTGTTTGAATGCTACTGCTGATTATATGATCAATTATGAGGCAAACCTTATTGATATTCATGATGAATTGCTTTTGCCTGATGATTATAAGTCATTCGACATAAGTGCATTATTAGGATTAGGTCTCAGATTTAATTTTAATATCAATAGATCTGTTATTACTACAAAGATTGAAGTCGCCTATAATTTTGGTATGATAGATACCTATGGGACAGAAACCGCAAATGTTGTTGATCCGGAATTGTCAAGATACAACAGGCCTATAGAGTGTATGTTTTCGATAGGAATACCACTCAAGCGTTCGCAGAAAGATGCATGTTCCACTCAATGGTAATATTAATCTTATTCTTTGATAAATCTCTTAACTATCGATTTTTCATCATTTAATAATATTTTAACAAAATATAATCCTTTGTTAAGACTATAAGTATCTATGGATGTTATGTTTTCGTTGATGTTATCTTTCGATGATATCATTTGTCCCATAGAGTTATAAACTTTTATTAGTTTGATGTTATCACCTTTAATATTGAGAATATCTAGAGCTGGATTAGGATAGATAACAATGTTATTGATGAAGTTGTCATCTAATCCTACTTCAGATTTTGTTGTGAATGAAGGGCCTTCGATAAAGTCGGTCTCATATTCGCATAATGATTTTACTTTCCAATAATATGTTGTATTTGCAGTAAGATCATCTAAGATAAAATCTTTTTGAGAAGTTACGATATTATTACTACAATTAGTGTCTGTGCCATAACAAATTAAGCAGCTGTCAGCGGGGCTTATCCATGATAATTCTGCCCAATCGTTACTGATTATATTAATATGTAGATTACTTGCGTCATCGCAAGGTTTATAACCTGGTGTATATAATACTACCCATTTTCTTACGGTTTCGCATAATGAAGTGATATCACAATATAAGTAAGCAGCACCTGGTCCTGTAACGTTTACTGTAGTATTATTGGCATTATTTTGTTTGCACGACCATTTGTTTTCTCCGTCAATCATATATACAGACCATTCGTATGATTCCTGCGTATTGGTGAATCCGTCGATTATTTCATCAGTACCACCACCACTTACTTCATCGATTTTGAAGTCAAAGAAATCGAATCCGGTACCTGTAAAATAGACTATTTCTGAGTGAGTATCACTTATTTCGGAGGCATATAATTTGTTTAGAAGAAGTAAATCATAATTTACTATCATTTTACAATTATTTTCATTTAAGCGTTCTTTAGTTCCTGAGTAATATCCAGGATAGTTAAATGACCATTCATATAGATTATAAGTGTTGTTTTGAGAGTAGTTGTCGTTACATATAGTATCTATGATAGTTTCAGATGTCTCGTAATTTCTCACGTAGTGGAGTTTAACTAAACTGTCGCAAGAAGAGTTTGTTGTGAAAATATGTTCATAATCTCCTGTTTCTGAAATAGTCATGTCGCCCCATATTATATCTTCATCGCAGGTTTCTATAGTATCGTGAACAATTGTCATATATTCTTCAGAGTATGTCTTATTGATAGTGAGATTTAAATTAGTGATGCTGTCGCAACCATATTGAGAGATGTCATCGTGAGATTCGCTATAGATAAAAGAAGATTCCTCAGGGATGGTAAAATCTTGTATGTTAATATTGAATCCATAATTAGAATAAATCTCGTCAGAGTAGCATACTTCATCGTAAATATCTATAGTATTGAAATCATCGTTATATGTTGGATTAACCTTAAGAATAAGGGTTACTATACTATCGCATCCATTGATATTTTTAAGTTCATTAACCTCTTGGAATGTTCCGTATTCCATTGTGCTAAGGTTGAAGTTGTATTCTTGATAGATACCGTTATTAAATCCTTGACATACACTTGCTTCAATGATTTCGTCAGTATATGATTTATTTACTACTATTGTGATATTGGGTTCAACAACAGTTTGTCCATCATTTACAGTGCATGTGAAGATAAATGATTCTGAGCTGTTTTCTATAGAGCCAGGTGTGAATATAGGGTTTGGTATATTAGGGTTGTCCAGTCCTGTTGTAGGGCTCCAGCTATAAGAATAAGACGATGTTCCTCCTGTTACATTTACATTAAGATGAGAGCTTTCCGTATCGCAAATTATTGAGTTATCAGTTGTAATAAAAGCCGACATTTGAGATCCGTTGACGTTTATCGTAACATTATCAGAGTCGATGCAATCGCCTTGGGTATTTGTTGCTGTGAAAGTAAATTGGACACTAGTAGTTAGTTCGACGGTTTGTGTTACTGCGTTGTTAGGGTTGATAACTAAGTCGGCAGGTTCCCATCTGTATGAGAAATCGCCTTCGCCTGCGTTGCCAGAGAGGGTAGCGTTTTCTGCATAATCAATAGTTTGATCGGGACCGGCATCAGCATCAGGACTATTATATACTGTTACTATTTTGGTTTTAGTATCTTCACAATCTCCGCCAGTGCTGATGGTGAGGCTCACATTATATGTTCCACTTTCGGTATATGTGTGAGAAGGGTTTGTTCCACTACCTGTATTTCCATCACCGAAATCCCATACTCTAGTAATTATATTATTGGCAGGATTAGATGTTGAAGTACATGTGAATTGGGTTGGAGATCCTTCACAAACGTTAGTATTAGTAAAATCAGCTGTTGCTTTTGCAAAAATTTCTACTTCAGTCGTTACAGGTTCACTTTGTTGATTATCGACAGTGATATTACAGCTATAAATACCTGCCATATTCATTGTGACATTTGATCTAGAAGGATTTCTTTGATTGGAAGTCCAACCACCAGGACCTGTCCAATTATAAATTGCATTATTGATTTGCTGTGCTTCTAATTGTAGTGTTTCGCCAACGCATACTGGTGTATTGGAGTTGATGAGAGGAGGTAAGATGCTACAATCGGTAGTTCCGTTGCCGCTTTGTTTCTCAAAATATATATTACATTCCTGATTAGAATAATTAGTGATGATAAGAATATAATATTCTCCAGTTTGTGAGGAGTTAGGGATGACACATGTTTCTGTTGCATTAGAGGAATAACTACAAGATACTACTTTATTGTTAGTTAAGCCATTGGGACAAGGTTCAATAGGGTCGGTAAAAGGTCCCCAGCAGCAAAAGTCGATATCTTTCTGAGGCTCACTATACATATAAATGTTGATATTACCAGGATCGTCAATTCTCATATAATACCAAGCTGGGTTAGGTGTTGAGCTTAAGCAGTCATAGTTGGGTCCTTCTTCGCCTTGTCCAGCATTAACACCAGCAGGAAAAATATATAGTCCGTTATCGGTACAGAAAGGTAATGCAGATGAACATAAATTATTTTCTCTGCTTTGACGATAAAAATCCATCATTATATGGTGATAGAATTCCGATGGCAAATTATTTTTGTATTCATAAATCAAATCGCCAATTTCATCTTTAGTCAGTTGGTTAAGATCTTCACATAACTCATTGTAAAACATATCAAAGGAGTTCTTAAGATCTGTTTTATCAGAATTATCCTCACTATAACTCACGTAAAAGATACCATCATGTTCAGATAGTTCAATATTATACAAAGAGCAGTTATATATGTTGTTTATAATATAAAGCCTCTGATCATATCGTTCTATATTATTGATATTTAATTCGATATAACTATCATCGACATACTGATATAATTCTGATGAATATAAGTTGTTAAATAGGAATAGGCATATCAATAATGATAAGAAATATTTTATTCTCATGTGGATGTATATTGACAATTACTTATTGATTTTTTTCTTTTTTTTCTAATTCCTTATCGAGTTCTAATAAGAATTCTTTAGTTTTGTTAAGTGTCATCAACACTGTGGATTTCTGTTCAAGTCTGTCGAAGTCTTTTTTGAGAGCTTCTTTTGCGCCCTGAAGAGTATGTCCTTGTACTTTGACGAGTTGGTAGATCATGTGTAGGTATCTCAGATCTCGTTGAGTGAACATTCTGTTTCCTTTAGTGCTTTTACGCGGTCTGAGAACGGAGAATTCACTTTCCCAATATCTTATTAGAGAAGTGCTGACATTAAACATCTTGGCGACTTCACCAATTCTATAATATAATTTCTCCTCGCTCATATTAATCCATTGTTTGGGATGGGTATTGTGATAATTCTAATATCTTATCATATTCTTCTGGAGTTATATCATTGAAGAAGAAATGAATAGGATTTACAGTCTTATTATTCTTTATTACTTCATAATGAAGGTGTGGAGCTGTTGATTTACCGGTATTACCCATTGTGGCGATTTCCTGACCTCTTTTTACCTTATCACCTTTTTTTACCTTAAAAGTGTTGAGGTGCGCATATCGTGTTTTATAACCATATCCATGGTCGATGAGTATGCAGTTGCCATAACCACCCTTGTTTTTCTCGATTTTTATTACGGTTCCGTCAGCTGTGGCATAGATGCCGATTCCGACAGGTCCGCTGAAATCTATACCTCCATGGAATTTAGTAACCTTGTAAAAAGGATCCGTACGTTGTCCGTAATGTGAAGATATACGGTATATGTCGGTACCTTTTACAGGCATGATGGCGGGTATTCGAGAAAGCATCTCGTTTTTGTTTTTAGCTAGATTATAAAGCTCATCAAATGATTTGGATTGTACATAAATCTGACTCGACAAAATGTCGATTCTTTGTGCTGTGCTGATGACCATGTCAGAGTTGACATAACCATCTAAAGCGACGTATCTGTTAGTTCCGCCGTAACCTGCTTTTCTTACAGAAGAAGGGATGGGGTCTGCTTCAAAAATGATACGGTAAATGTTGTCATCGCGATCTTCCATCTCACTCATGAGAACATTGAGCTCATCGATTCTATCGTTCATGATCTCATATTGAAGCTTGAGATATTCGATTTCGCGACCTTGGGCTCTTTCTTTAGGAGAGCCAAAAAAATTTAGCAACAAGAATACTATGACAAATCCCATGGTTCCAGTTGAGAGCAGGTACAATAAAACATTTGCTGCTTTTCTCTTCCAACTTGTAGTATATTCCTCATATTCAAGAGTCTGAGGGTTAAAAATATATTTCTTTCTAGCCATCTTTTATATTTTGGGGAAGATGATAAAATTTATTCCATATTAATTCACAAAATTACTAATTTTTAGATTAAATTTGCAAAAAAATACTCAAAAATAAAATTAACATAATATATAGTATGAAAGCAAGTGAAATTCGTAAAAGTTTCTTGAATTTTTTTGAATCTAAAAAACACCTTATAGTGGCTTCTGCCCCCATCGTTGTGAAGAATGATCCTACTTTGATGTTTACCAATGCTGGTATGAATCAGTTTAAAGATATATTTCTTGGTAACGCTCAGCCTAAGTCAGCCCGTGTCGCTGATATACAGAAATGTCTTCGTGTTTCTGGTAAACATAATGATTTGGAGGAGGTTGGACGTGATACATATCATCATACCATGTTTGAGATGATGGGTAATTGGTCGTTTGGCGATTATTTTAAGAAAGAAGCTATTGCATGGGCATGGGAATATTTGACTGATGTTTTGAAGATAGATAAGGATAAACTGTATGTGACTGTCTTCGGTGGTGATGCGAATGATGCTTTAGATGCTGACAATGAAGCTTTTATGTATTGGAAAGAACATGTTGATGAGTCGAGAATTATTTATGGAAGCAAGAAAGATAATTTTTGGGAAATGGGAGATCAGGGACCATGTGGACCATGTTCGGAGATTCATATTGACATCAGAGATGAGGAGCAACGTAAGCTTGTTGATGGTAAGGATCTGGTAAACAAGGATAATCCGGAGGTTATTGAAATTTGGAACCTTGTCTTTATGCAATATAATCGTTTAGCAAACGGTAGTTTGGTGAATCTCGCCGCAAAACATATCGACACAGGAATGGGATTTGAACGTTTGGTACGTGTCATTCAAAATAAGAAATCCAATTACGATACAGATGTGTTTACACCATTGATTAACAAAGTTTCGGAATTGTCAGGAAAAGAATATGGCAAAGAAGAGATGGTTGATATTGCCATGAGAGTTATAGCCGACCATCTTAGAGCTGTGAGTTTCGCTGTTGCTGACGGACAATTACCATCTAACAATGGAGCGGGTTATGTTATTCGTCGTGTCTTGCGTAGAGCTGTACGTTATGGCTATACATTCTTAGGATTTTCAGAGCCTTTCGTATATAAGATCTTACCTACTCTGGTGAATGAGATGGGTGAGCAATATCCTGAATTACAATCACAACAAGAGCTGCTTTCTAAAGTTATCAAAGAAGAAGAAGCATCATTTTTAAGAACTTTGTCACAAGGTATTAAACGTTTTGATTCATACGTTGAACAAAATCCTGGATCTAAGACTATTGATGGTGCATTTGCTTTTGAATTGTTCGATACATACGGATTCCCTGTTGACTTGACAAATCTTATGGCAGAAGAGAAAGGGCTTAGTGTTGATATGGAAGGCTTTAAGAAGAATCTTGAGGAACAAAAGAGTCGTTCTCGTAAAGCGGCAGAGAAAAGTTCTGGCGACTGGGTAGTTATTGTTGAGGATGAAAATCAGACTGTGTTTAAAGGATATAATGAGATGACAACTAATTCTAAAATAATGAGATACAGAGAGGTTGTCGCTAAGAATAAGAAACATTATGAGATTGTTTTAGATCAGACTCCTTTCTATGCTGAGATGGGCGGTCAGGTTGGTGATATAGGTACTTTAACATCTGAGAATGAGACTGTTAAGGTTCTTAATACAGTAAAAGAGAATGATCTGATAATACATATTACAGACAGAATCCCTCAAGAGCCGGAAGCAGATTTTATAGCTGCTATAGATGTGAAGAGAAGAAAGAGAATAGAAGCTAATCATACTACAACACACTTGATGCACTCAGCATTACGTCAGGTTTTGGGATCACATGTTGAACAGAAAGGCTCTTTGGTTAATGAAGAACGTCTGCGTTTCGACTTCAGTCATTTCGCAAAGATGACAGAAGAAGAGATACGTAAGGTGGAAGATATTGTTAATGAAAAGATCAGAGAAGATATCGTAAATAATACCTTTGAGAATGTTCCTATCGATCAAGCTAAGGAGATGGGTGCTATGGCATTGTTTGGAGAGAAATATGGAGATCATGTGAGAGTAGTAAGTTTCGATTCTAATTATTCCGTAGAGTTATGCGGTGGAACACATATCGCATCGACAGGACGTATAGGTGCCTTTAAGATTTTGACGGAAGGTGCTATTGCCGCAGGAGTTCGCCGTATCGAAGCCGTTACAGGTGAGGAAGTGATGAATTATCTTGATAACCAGATAGATCAGATTAATAGAATTAAAGAGATAGTCAAGGGTACAGCTGATATTGTTAAGGCAGTAGAGAGTCTTAGCCTACAGAATCAGGCTTTACAGAAGAAAGTGGAACAGATGATGATGGAAAAGGCAGTATCTGACGCACGCGCTTTGTATAATGGAGCAAGTGAGTATGAAGGACGTAAGCTTGTTGTCTCAAGACTTGATGCCGATGTTAATCAGATGAAATCTATTTCGTTGATAATTAAGGATATAAATCCAGAGGCCATAGTCGTATTAGGCGGTGTATATGAATCAAAACCGGCTTTGTGTGTTATGATACCTCAGTCGCTTGTAGATGAGCGCAAGTGGGATGCAGGAGCTATGGTGAGAGAAGCGGCAAAAGAGATACAAGGTGGCGGTGGCGGTCAAAAGACTATAGCTACAGCTGGCGGTAAGAATATTGACGGAGTAGAAAAGGCTTTAGATATACTAAAAATCAAAATTTTTGGTTAATATAAATAATTAAGTGTGCTAAATGAAAAATTGTTTAATTTAGCACCTTAATATTTTTTAACAGATTTGTATTATTATTTTGTAATAACATTATGAAAAATAGAATGTTAGCCTTATTATCATGCTTTTTTATCACAACGCTTTTTTTAAGTGCTTGTGTAAAAAATGCTAGAACCGCTAAAGATTCTATTTTGTTTTTAGGTGCAGAGTCATATTTTAGATACCTTGATGAGGTTGCTCCACAAGTTTTTATCAATGTTTTTGATGATAATACGGAATATAACTACAAGAATCTGTATAATGAATCGTTTTTGGCGACAAAACTTGAGTCTCAATATAAAGTAGATCAGAATCCTTTCATTGATTTTGAAAATCCTCATGATAAGGATATTTTGAAAGAAATGGAAGGAATTTCTATATCCAGTAAGTTAAGATTATATAACCAGAACAATTGTATCATATCCATGGAGATGGTATTCGATACAATTTTCCCTACATATACCCCAGATGCCAATTATCATTTCTACGAGAGGTATTATGCTGATACAATGTATGTTGTTGGTCAGGCAGGAAATACGGGACGTTTTATGATGTATGGTATGACTGATTGTTATCTGGAGATGAGTAGAGAAGATGTTAATGGCTCTATAATAGGGGGAGATCATTGGGAATATAGTTATACTGCATGGACAATTATCGTTGGTAATAAGACTAAAGCAGGAATAAGTGAATTTTCCTATTTCGAATGTGTAGCTGTTGATGATGAATCATATTATCCTACAGGATCGATAAGAGCATTCAACGATAAAGATGGTATTTCTAGATTTTATAAATAAAGAATAATTGAGAGGTAAAAGAAAGATGAATAAAAAGATATTTTTCCTTATTTCGATTTTGTTCTTTGTTGTTGATCTATCGGGACAAATCATGCATAAGCCTAGAAGTTCGAATAGGTATAATGATGAGTCTATCGTAGGAATAAAATTTGGATCTGTATTTTCTGGAATGAGATACAGCATAGCTGAATTTCAAGAAGTGGATCAAAAGTTGTTGAGTAATTCATCTTTTGGTTTTTTTATTGATTATCATTTTAATGAAGTCGTTTCAATAGCACCTGAGTTGATGCTTCAGCCCAAGGGCGTGTATCATAATAGTTACGTCTTTCGTAATAAGTATGATGCGAGTTATAAACTTAGCATGTATTTCGTGGGATTCAGGCTTCCTATTGTCTTTAAGATGAATGTGGCTAGAAATTTTCAGCCGTATTGCTTTGTGGCTCCGGAACTTTCGTATTGTATCATTGGTGATTTGGATTATGTGTTAACACCAAGAAATAATTCCCAACAAGGAGGCAGTAATGATGTTATAGGTGGAAATGACAATGTAGTGCGTTCTTCATCCACATCAATTAAAAAATATGATATACACAAAAAGATTACTAATGCCGATATCAATGAAAAGACTGCAGGAGTTATTTTAGGTTTAGGAGCCAGATACAGAATCAATACTGGACGTACATATATTATTGCTAAGTTTGATGTAGGGTATAATATAGGTTTGATGGATACATACGGTTCTGCCGTGAATACTGTAAATAAGGAGATGGGAGAACGTTATCACAGAGCTTTGGAATGTCTTTTTAGTTTAGGAATACCGTTGAATTTCTTTAATGACCGACCATGTGTGAACTTTGAATCTGTTTTTGATATCTGGTATTGATGATTAAGTTAATTTGATATGATAAATAAAATGAGGCTGCCTGATTTATTAGACAGCCTCATTTCTTTATTCTACCACCAATCGTTTGCTGCAGCTTCGTCCGTCCTTCATGATGATTCTCACTATATATAGTCCTCGGCTCATATTATTTGTATTGATTGTAGTGGCTTTTTCGGTGATGATATTATTCTTATAGACCTGAACTCCGATGAAATTATAGAATTCTATAGCATAAATATTTTCACCTTCTATGATGACATTATCGTATGTAGGGTTAGGATACATTAAAATATCATTTGTTGAATTCTCTTCACCTAATCCTATACCTTCTTCTTGAGTAGTAAAAGGCTCACCATATACGAATTCTGGTTCAAAAACCTGTCCTTCAATTTCGCATACTGAAGCGACTCTCCAATAATATGTGGTAGAGTTGAACAGACGGTCTAATGTGATATTTTTAGCTGTGGTGTTGATTTCTTCATAGATGAAGAAGTTCTCATCTGTAGAATATTGAACTATACATCTTTCTGCGGCAGTTTGCCAGTTTACATGAGCCCAATTGCCACTGACAGCGTCAACATTAAGATATGTCGGATCATCGCAAGGTCTGTGGCCAGGAGTGTAAATAAGCATCCATCTTCTTTCTGTGCTGCATAAAGAAGAAACCCAACATTCAATATAGGCGGAGCCTTCACTCATGACGTTAATGGTGATTGAGTTAGTGTTACTTTGTTCGAATGTCCATTCGCTGCCTTCTATCATTTGTATTGACCAGTCGTATATAGCTTCAACATTATTAAATGCAACAATATCTTCATCGGTACCTCCGCCTGTAACATTCTCAATGCTAAATTTGTATAAGTCGTGTCCCATTCCAAAATGATAGACAATCTCAGCATTGAGTCCGTTGCCGATCTCTGGTACTATAAATTTATTGAGCAATGTGATGTCATAACGCACTTTCATCTTATCTCCGTTTTCAGGGTTAAAGGTATGTTCGCCTAATCCGGTGTAATGTCCAGGGAAGTAGAAGTCCCATCCATCCTCATCAAAGAGCCAATATCTTCCATCTACGTATGAAGCACCATCATCACAGATAGTATCGTTTATGAGGTATTCATTACCGATGATTCTTACAGTATCCTGTGTAGAATCCTGACATTCACCATTAATTTTACTTGTAACAGTAAGTGTGAAGATATGTGGTACTATAAGAGGATATTTTGTTTGTGTTATGGCGGCATTAGGATTTACTAATAAATCAGCAGGTTCCCATTGGAATACATAATCTGTAGTGTCAGTGTCGGCACCCGCACTTCCTGATAATATTGCCACATTTCCGTATGGAATACCATTTGCGATACTATCATTCTCAACAATATTGAGAAGTTCAATACTTGCCTCTGGTGATCTGAATACTGTTACCGTGATGGAATGTTCATTCTCGCAGAATGTATCATCCTGACCATAAGAAGCATCTAATGTCACAATATAATTAACTAGATTTGTAAATGAATACGTCAGTGTGTCATTATCAGATGTATAGATAGGTACCTCATCTTCTAATGATATTGTCCAGTTGTATGATGTTCCTTCAAGATTTTCAGGAGCGTAGAAATCTATAGGAGTGTTTGAACAAACGCCTAAATCGTCAGAGAAGAACACATCAGGTGTATATAATACATCTACGTCAATGGAATGTGTACTAGAGCAGTTTCCTAATGTTGCTGTGAGGATTACCGTATGAATTCCAACATCGTTGAAGACAAATGACAATGAGTCTAGGTTAGGATCTTCAATAATCAGAGGCTCTCCGTCAATGCCTATGACAGACCATTGATATGTAGTACCTTCGCTATTTTGCGGAGCATAAAATATTGTTTCATAGTCTGCACATATGCTGGTGTCGGTGTCAGAGAATACTGCATCAGGAGTTTCGTTGACATAAACCATGATTGAATAAGTGTCAGAACAGCTGTTTTCACCTTCACCAAATGATGCTGTCAATGATAGGGTATATTCACCAATTTGGTAGATACTATATGCGAATTCAGAATTTGTAATACTATCGAGTACAACGCCTGCAGTGTCGATTACATGCCATACGTATGATGTTCCTTCTGGGTTTTCTGGAGCTGAGAAATAGAATTCTTCGCCAGCACAAGCAAAATAATTCTCAGGATAGAATAACACATCTGGAGCGGAAATGATATCTATTATTACAGAATGTGTACTTTCACAACCATTGACACCATCACTGATAGCAGCTGTGAGAGTTATTGTATAATCACCTTCCTCTTCGAAAAGATGAGTCAAAGTCATTGCAGTAGGATCTTCTATATCAATGCTTGTTCCATCTTCATCTGTGATAGTCCATAGGTATGAAGTGCATGCCACATTCTCCGGAACATTGAATGTTATTTCTGAGCCTACACAATATGAAATGATACTGTCGTTTGCAAAAACCGCATCGGGACTTCTGTAAATAACAACAGATAATTCATTTGTGTTTACTGTAGTGATGCCATCACTAACTTCACAATAGAAGTTAAAGATCTGTGCAGTGTCGTAAATAATGGAGTCGTATGTGAAGATAGGATTGTAGATAGTATCAGAATCTAATCCTTCTGATGGATGCCATCTGTATGTGTAGTTACCGGTACCTTCATTGGCTTCAACATAAAGTTGTGCACTTTGATTTTCACATATAAGAGTGTCATTTGAATATGCAAATGCCGATACTGGTTTGCCGTTTATGATGAAGTTTATTGTGTCATAACTTATACATTCACCTAAACGGTTATTGACTGAAAGTACGAAGGTGGTACTATCACCTAAAGGTACTGTCAGCGTGTTGTATGAAGTGGAATCTATTACCAGTTCTCCTGGTGACCAGTTAAATATGAAGTTATTTGTGTTGGCATCGCCTACGTTTGCTTGTAAAATGCCTTGTTCTCCATAATTTATAGTGACATAATCATTACCTGCGTCAGCTACTAAGTGGTCGTATATAACAATCATGACACTGTCATGTACAGTCGTGATTCCATCACTGATAGCACATACGAAATTGATAGTGTCAGCGATATTGATGATTTCATAAGGAGTGAAAGTCGGATTTGCAATATCAGCTGCATCTAATCCCTCAGAAGGAGTCCATTGATAAGTGTAATTTCCCGTACCTTCAAAAGCTTCAGCAAATAATTGTGCATTGTTGTTTTCACATATTATACTATCAGATGTATGTACGGAAGCATATAATTCTTCACCATTGACGGTAATATTTAGCGAATCATAACTAACACAATCTCCATAAATGTTTTCTATGCTGAGTATGAAAGTGCTATTATCTACAAGTGGTAATGATTGCGTCGAATAGGAAGCCGAGTCGGTTACTAAATCGCTAGGCATCCATCTGAAAATGAAGTTGTCAGGATTTGTGTTTCCGTCTATTACCGCATCTAGATTTATAATGCCACCATAGTTTATGCTTGTACTATCGACATGGATGTCAGCTGCTAGATAGTCATAAATATTAATTGTTATAGTATCTTGAACCGTGGTGAATCCATCATTTACATAACATATAAATGAGATACTGTCTATCGCATTATATACATTATTAGGTGTGAATATCGGGTTTGCGATAGTGTCACTATTGAGCCCCTCCGATGGTATCCATAAATAAGAAATATTACCAATGCCATTTATGGCTTCAGCGAAGAGTTGGGTTGTCTCATTCTCGCAAATTGTTGTATCAGATGCATATAGATACGCCTCCAATTCACCACCTTCAATCACAACATTGACAGTATCACTACTTATGCATCCACCTAACTTGTTGCTTACGGTGAGTGTGAAGGTAGTGACTTCTTCGGTGAGTATTGTAGTTTGTGTTGAATAGGCAGTGGAATCTTGAACTAATTCACCAGGTGACCAATTGAAGATGAAATTGTTAGGATCGGTATCTTCTAAGATGGCTTCAAGATTAGCTAATTCGCCGTAATTTATAGCAATAGTATCTGTTCCTATTTCTGCATCAAGATAATCTAACACTACTACAGATACGCTGTCTTGATAGAAGGTTATACTATCAGAAACCGTACATACAAATTGAATAGTATCCGCAATGTCTGATATGTTTAATGGGGTGAAAATCGGATTTACACTAGTAGGATCATCAAGACCTTCATCAGGAGTCCATAGATATGTAAAGTTACCAGTACCTCCATCTGCTATTACAGATAACTGAGTATTTTCATTTTCACATATTAAATCATCAGATACTGAAACCATTGCAAACAAATCACCTCCTATTACATGTATCATGACGGTATCGGAACTTGTACATTCACCATAATATTTGTTGGCAATATTGACGGTAAATAACTTGGTTTGTGTTAGAGCAGTAGTATTTGTCATAGCTGAATTAGGTTCTTCAATGAACTCTGCAGGTTCCCAACGGAAGATATAGTCCGTAGTGTCGGTGCCGCTGCCAGCAGAAGCCATGAGCGTTGCTGTTTCGCCGTAGTTGACGGAATATGAGGCGGAGAAAGCTTCGGCTTGAGGGGTGTTGAACACGAATAATGAAATGCTGTCCTGTACCCTTGAGAACTCATCGGATACCGTCAGATGGACTCTGAAGCTTTCCGAGGCGTCGATGATGTCAGGAGCGATGAATGTAGGGCTCTGAGAGTAAGGGTCATCCAACAGCTCTGCAGGCTGCCATTGATATGAGAAGTTGCCTGTACCTCCGTTCACCTCGGCGAACAGCAGTGTCTGGCTGTTGTCACATAGTGAAGTGTCGGCTGCGGACAAGGATGTGAATATTTCAGCGCCCTTGATGCTGACGACAATTGTATCCTGACTTAAGCAACCTCCGTTGATGTTTGAGACGGTCAGCACGAAAGCCGTAGTGTCGGCAAGAGGGTGAGTCGATGTCTGATAATTATCTGGATCCAATACCATTTCTGCAGGTTCCCATCGGAAGCTGAAGCTGTCCGGATTTTCATCATTGATGACAGCCTGCAGCTCGGCGGAGGTGTTATATACAACGGTCTGATCCTCACCTGCATCGGCATCTAAGAAGTTATATACATTGACAGAGACAGTTCTTTCCAAGAATGTGATATTATCTGTTATATAGCAGGTATATATGAATTCCTGTACGGAAGAGTTCACGTCATAAGGAGTGAAAACAGGATTATCGCTATAAGGGTCATCGAGTCCCGTTCCTGGTTCCCATCTGTAAGAATAGTTTCCTGTACCGTTCTGAGCCACGGCGAAGAGCCTTGTCGTTTCGTTCTCGCATATCAGGGAATCGCTGGCATACAGATAAGCCGTCATCTCACCTCCGATGACGTTGATGGCGAGGGTGTCTGAGCTTTGGCAATCCTGGAAGTATCTGTTGGTTACGTATAGATCGAAAGTCTGGTTCTGTGTCATGTTGAAGGTATGAGTGAAAGCCGCATCCGGATTTGCCACCATTTCAGCAGGTTCCCAACGGAAGATATAGTCCGTAGTGTCTGTTCCGCTTCCCGCAGAAGCCATGAGCGTTGCTGTTTCGCCGTAGTTGACGTCATATGAGTTGGAGAAGGCTTCGGCCTTAGGGGTGTTGAACACGAATAGTGAAATGCTGTCCTGTACGCTTGAGAACTCATCGGATACCGTCAGATGGACTCTGAAGCTTTCCGAAGCGTCGATGATGTCAGGAGCGATGAATGTAGGGCTCTGAGAGTAAGGGTCATCCAACAACTCTGCAGGCTGCCAGGAATATGTGAAGTTACCCGTACCACCGTTCACCTCGGCGAACAGCTGAGTCGAGCTGTTGTCGCACAAGGAAGTGTCGGCTGCGGACAAGGATGTGAATATGTCAGCGCCTTTGATGCTGACGACAATAGTATCCTGACTTATGCAACCTCCATTTATGTTAGATACCGTCAGCACGAATTGCGTAGTGTCGGTAAGAGGCAGAGTTGTTGTCTGATAATTATCAGGGTTCAAGACCATATCGGCAGGTTCCCATCGGAAGCTGAAGCTGTCTGGATCTTCATCATTGAGGACAGCCTGCAGCTCGGCGGAAGTGTTATATACTACGGTCTGATCTTCACCAGCATCGGCAACCATGAAGTCGAGCACCTGTATAGAGAGAGACTTCTCGACGAAAGTCAGGCTGTCGGAGATGTAGCAGGTATATACGAAGTTTTGTACAGAAGAATTCACCTCATAAGGAGTGAAAACAGGACTATCGCTATAAGGGTCATCGAGTCCTGTTTCAGGTTCCCATCTGTAAGAATAGTTTCCTGTACCATTTTGAGTTATTGCGAAGAGCTGTGTCGTTTCGTTTTCACAAATCAGGGAGTCGCTAGCATACAGATAGGCTGTCATCTCACCACCGATGACGTTGATGCCGATGGTGTCGGAGCTTTGGCAATCCTGAAAGTATCTGTTAGTGACGTAAAGAGTGAATGTCAGATTCTGTGTCATATTCAGAGAGTGAGTCAAAGCCGCATCCGGATTTGCCACCATTTCAGCAGGTTCCCAACGGAAGATATAGTCCGTAGTGTCGGTGCCGCTTCCCGCAGAAGCCATGAGCGTTGCTGTTTCGCCGTAGTTGACGGAATATGAGGCGGAGAAAGCTTCGGCTTGAGGGGACTGATACACTGTTATACTTGCTGTCTCAGATATTGCTTCACATCCTTCATTAGTGATAACAGTAAGATTTATTGAGTAGGTTGCTGGATTATCAAAACTATAAGTTAATGAAGCGTCATTTTCCTCTATGATAACTCCATCGATAAACCATAAATAACTTTCCGCATTTTGATTTACAGCAGTGAAAGTTACTTCTGTATCAGTACAAACTGTTTCAGGAGAAGTAAATCCTGCATTTGGAAGTGGATTTATTGTTATTGTTTTAACATTTTCAGCAGAACATCCGTTATTTGAAACCGATAATTTTACTTCGTAATCGCGAGCTTCTGTAAATGTGTAGTTTAAGCTTGTATTGTTACCAACTTCTTGATTATCAACAAACCAAGTGTAAGTCTCATGATCCTGATTTTCAGCTGTGAAAGTGACCTCAGTG
>SUWT01000111.1 GCA_015061335.1 Lentimicrobiaceae bacterium
CCGGTTACGCTCCGATTGAGCAAAGTAATTATCACGAAGGTAAAGACTTTCCTGTTACTATGGATGTATATGCATTGGGAGCAACATTATTCAAAATGTTAACTGGTGTTCGCCCTCCAGAGGCTTCGACTATATTCAATGAAGGATTCCCATACGAGTCGCTTAAATCTAAAAACGCCAGTTCATGCATTGTCGACATCATATCAAGAGCAATGTCATCTGCAAAGAGAACAAGATTTCAAAGCATTAATCAGATGGTAAATGACATTGATAATGTCTTAAATACTTCAGGTGACAAGTATACTAGCCAAGAAGATGTTATTTCTGAAAACACAGAATATTCTGAAGGGTTCGGTACATCATCAAAGATTATACACGATACGAAAGGCAAGAAAGGTGTACAACAAAAATCAATCTTAAAAACTGTACAAATTACAAAATATGGTTTTGCTTTTATAGTTTGTGCAATATGTTTACTTCTATTTTGGTGGCTAAAAGATGTGGGGTATGATTCATTACCTGATATTCAAGAATTAGCTCCAACCTCTAATGTTGAGACTATTGACAATGAAGGAACAGTTATTCTTCCTGGTGAATTATATAAAGATTATTCCAAAATAGAGATTGGAGACTATTTTTACTCAGATGGAAGCTTTTCGAGAGGTGTAATAGACTCATTGAAACCTGTTGGCGTAGTATTTTCATTGGAGGTATCTGATAATGACAGAAAAAGAGGATGGACTCATGGTTATATAATGGCTTTAACAGATGCAAAAAGAGGACGTTGCAAATGGGGACCTACCCATGATATAAAAGAAATTACTAATTATAGCGATTCTGAAGACGAAATGCGTTCTATGATGAAAGATTTAAATGGCTATGATTATACATATTGTAGCACTTTAGAGTTTACGAAAAATGATGCTTTTTATTATGCAAAAAACTACGATGCGAGTTTGCCTCAAAATACAAGCGGATGGTTTTTGCCAAGTTTTGGACATTGGGTCTGTTTGGTTGAGAATTTAGGGAAAACAGATGTCTATACTAAAGTTATAAATCAAAATAATGGTTTAACATACATTTATTTTAATAGTTCTGAAGCATTGAAGAACCTTGGTAAATATGGATTTAAGAATGATGACTATAGTATTTATTGGTCATCATGTGAAGGTCCCAAATTTGAAGGATGGAAACAAGATGCATGGATAATATGGTTTAATAACGATCCTAATAATAATATTTATAGTCTTGTAAAAGAAACTTCAAGAATGAGTATTAGAACAGTCGCAGCTTTTTAAAGCTCCATATCTTCGTCCAGTAAAAACGAATAAACACCATAAATATATGATTACACAATATAGATTTGTTATTATACACATTGTTGCAATGTTAATTTTTACAACAAATGCAATCGCACAAAATATAACGATTGTAGCACCTGTGAAAGGAGAGAATTTCATAGATGGTCATGAATATGTAGATCTAGGCTTATCAGTTAAGTGGGCAACATGTAATATAGGCGCAGAAAATAGTTGGGATTACGGAGATTATTATTCATGGGGAGAAAATGAAACAAAAAACATATATTGGTCTAAAACATATAAATATTGTTCGGGGGATACTGATAGTTGTATTGATATTGGAGAAAAGTATCTATATGGAGATAATTCGGAATATTATTACCATGACATATCTTCTACGCAGTATGATGTGGCATATAACAAATGGGGAAAGCATTGGAGAATGCCTACAATATGGGAAACTCGTGAATTAGAAAATAAATGCAAATGGATATGGGAAGAAGTGAATGGAATAAAAGGTGCAAGAGTCATAGGTCCCAATGGTAATAGTATTTTTTTGCCAGCAACAGGTGCTAAGAAAGGAAATAAGATAGAACATCGAGGACAGCATGGGTATTATTGGACATCTATTAATTTTGGTAACGAATATGGTTATGCAACATATTTAGGCGTTTCTCAAAATAGTCGAGAATATGACACTCAATTTTTCCAAAACTTTAGATTCCACGGGTATGCTATTCGACCTGTATCAAAATAATAATGACTAAATATAGATATATGAAAAGTTTTCATGCTGCAGTTATAATATTTGTTTTATTATTTAGTACTAGGAATACTATTGCACAAAACACAACTATTGTTGCGCCAGTAAAAAATCAGCAAACAGAATTGAATGCTCATATTCAGGAAGGACTTTCTGAGGACGGTGTAATATCTGTATACGATCCAAATCTTGACATAACTCTTATTTATGTTAAACATGGTAGTTTTATGATGGGTGCAAATTCTGGTGATCAATTTGCATACAGAAATGCTATGCCTGCACATAAAGTGACTATTACTAAAGATTATTGTATTGGAGAAACTGAAGTAACACAAAAATTATGGAAAAAAATAATGGGAACTAATCCTTCCTATTTTAAAGGAGATGATTTGCCTGTCGCTAATGTCACTTATGACGAAGTCCTTCTTTTTATTAAAAGAATCAATGAAAAATATGTTTTAGATAAAAGTCGTCCATATCGTCTCCCTACTGAAGCAGAATGGGAATATGCAGCTAGAGGCGGACATAAAATGACCAATACAATATTTGCAGGTAGCAATAACATAAATGAAGTTGCTTCTGATGAATCGCTTGCAACATACAGTACAAATCCACCGAAAAAATATAAACCTAATGAATTGGGTATTTATGATATGAGTGGTAATGTCGCAGAGTTGACAGCTGATTGGTATTCATCATATAAAGGAGAACATCAAATTGATCCTAAAGTATTAAATAAGGATGAAGCAGGTGGCGAAGGACATGTATATAGAGGTGGAATAAATGCTGCAAATAAACAAAACTGTACGGTTTATTATCGAATGGATTTTTTTAGTAAAAGAGAGTATTATATAGGCTTTAGATTGTGTCGAGATTATAAATAATGATTTAAAAATATGTTCCAACAAACTCTTAAAGTTAAATTAACCATATCATTGCTTTTATTGATGATATTATCAGATGCTCTATGCCAGAATAGAACAATATCCTTTCCCAGTAATGATATTTCAAATAGAACATTATATTACGAAAGTTCTAACGGAAAAATCATTAAAGATATATACTTGATAGTTGGAGAACAAGCTAAAGTAATAGAAAACAAATATGAAAACAATCATGGGATTGCCGTTTTTGAAAAAACTATTAAAGAAATTGGGGGATGGTACGATTGGAGAATAAAAACATTATCTGCTATAACAATACCTCGAACTGTAGAAAAAGTTAATTGGTTTCACGGTTTTGATCAATTAGAAACATTTAAAGGGAAATTTGCATCTGAAGATGGCAAGTGTTTAATTGTGAATGACACATTAAAAGCGGTTGCATATGGTTTTAAAGGCTATGATCTAAATGGTAGTAGAAATTCTTCTCGACTAGTTGATATTAATATACTAGAAGGAGTAAAAGTTATTGATGACTTTTGTCAATGCCGTGTAAATTCTAAAATTTCCACAGAGCCTTGTATCAATTAAGCGCTCTGCTTTAAATAATGTGAGTTGCAGATATTTAAGAGGTAAGTATGCCACAAAAGATCAATTGGCTATGATAATTAATGGAGAAATAATTGCCTTTGCAAAGGGTAATAATTTGATTGATAGTTATCGAATCCCTAATACAGTTCACACCATAGGTTCTTGGGTATTTGACTATTCTGTCAATATTGAACGGATTTATATACCTTCTAGCGTAAAAAAAATAAAAAATAATGCATTCGCAAATAGAGGAGGAAAACTCAAATATATTATCTGTGAAGCAACGACTCCTCCTATAATCAAGGAGGATGAGCCTTTTAGTTCTCCCCAACCAATAACAAAAATCTATGTACCAGCTTCAGCTATTGAAGACTACAAACGCAGTACTGGTTGGAAAGATTATGCAGATCGAATTATAGCTGAATAACCGAATTATTATAATATTTCTATATAGCACAATTGATAACAGTTTCATATAACTTGGGAACTTTTTTGATGAAATACTTCTAAAGAATCTATGGTTGAAAGTACATTATAGCTTATAATAATTGCTAGATCATAAAATTTATGTTGCCAAAATCGTATATCCAAGAAATAATAGATACGGAGAATAATCTCAAACGGTATCTAGGTGAAACACCAATGTACCTAAAAAGGCATTTCATTAGTTATGCAAAGAATGGGGGACAACCAGCATCAATAGGACCAGTATTCCCAATATTAAGAGAACTGTTAGATGGAGCACCAGCCCCTATGGTATATTATTATGCACTAAATAGCGTTGAAGAAGCAACTCGATATTTTTGCCATCCTAAGTTACGGAAACAACTATTTGAGTCTGCGTATGCATTATTTTCTTGTGAGCATCATACAATAAATGAAGTTATGCAAGGAAATACTTTTGATATATTTCAAATACATTCGTGTATGACATTGTTTGATGGTTTGTGTCCTAACAGCATTTTTGCAAAAGTGTTGAGGCGATTCTTTAATGGGGAGAAAGAGGTGGAAACATTGCATATTATTCAAGGATGTATTCTTCCTACAAACACAATATGGAATAGAATCCTATTAAAATTAAAGGACTATTTTGTCAGTTATGATTGTATTGATAAAAAGTAGGTTGTCCAAGAGTTATTAAGGACAACCTACTTTTTCTTTATGCCGTCTGAACCTGTTTTGCCTGCCATTCTTGATGTGCGACAATAACCTCCTGACGTTCTTTCTCAAGTAGTGCTTCGGTTTCGGGAGTGTAGCCGAGAAACTCAATACAACCGCCATTATAGCCTGTGAGTTTGCAACGGATACCGGCCTTCTCCAATTTATCTATTCGTTTTTGTGCGGTCTTGGCACTGGAGTATGAGAGTGGCCAGAAGTATTTGTCGCCACTATGTCCGTAGGAATCTTCTCCGAGGACCATTTTGCCTTGCAGTCGTTGGCTGTTGTGAAAACTGAAGTATGCACCTCCTAATGCTTGGCGTATCGCCTTGTGTGCAGTACCTTCGGGGTGCTTGAACACATCGGGGTTCTTGCCCTTGCAATCCAATTTCGGCAGTTCTACTTTGTATGGCTTCTTGTAGGTGCCTATACCCAATGTAAGGTAGAAGTTCGTGCAGAAGTAGTCGGTCATCGGATCGCTGTCATCAAAGTTGTATGACATCACAAAGTCGCAGACATTCTTCATTACCTCTTTGGCTCTGTCGGTTAGGGTGTCATCGTTGTCAATGTGATAGTGATTCACATCGTGGTGGAACACAACGCCTTTATCCTTCTTGAATGCCTCGAAGTCGGCTTTGACAAGGTAGATATGGATAGAGTTGTAGTGGTGCCTTGATACCGAGAACTTATACTTGGGATAGGTCTCCTTAATCCAGTTACGCACTAACTCCACAATCTCAGGAGTGT
>SUWT01000025.1 GCA_015061335.1 Lentimicrobiaceae bacterium
TTTCAGCAGAACATCCGTTGTTTGAAACAGATAATTTTACTTCATAATTTTTAGCTTCAGTAAATGTGTAGTTTAAGCTTGTATTGTTACCAACTTCTTGATTATCAACAAACCAAGTGTAAGTCTCATAATCCTGATTTTCAGCTGTGAAAGTGACTTCAGTGTCAAGGCAAATGACTTCAGGATAAGTAAATTCTGCATTTGGAAGTGGATTTAATGTTATTGTTTTGACATTTTCAGCAGAACATCCGTTATTTGAAACCGATAATTTTACTTCGTAATCTTTAGCTTCAGTAAATGTGTAGTTTAAAGTTGGAAGATTTTCATCCAAAAGCTGAGTTCCGTCAACAAACCAAGTGTAAGTCTCATGATCCTGATTTTCAGCTGAGAAAGTGACTTCAGTGTCAAGACAAGCGACTTCAGGATAAGTAAATTCTGCATTTGGAAGTGGATTTACTGTGATAGTAGTAGGCTCGGATGTTGCCTCACATCCTGTTGTTTTAACTACTTTTAAAGTAACATTATAGTTATTAAATTCAGTATAAGTGTGCGAAATGTTTCTATTATTAGTGGTTTCCTCTGTTCCGTCACCAAAATTCCAGGTGTATGAATTACCATTTAGATGATTTGTTACATAGAAATTTACAGGATCACCATGACAGACTGTATTGTTATTAACTGAAAAACTGGTATTAGGAAGACTTTCAATTGTTATGTCTTGATATGAGGTATTGGAACATTCATCTTTTGTAACGCTTAATTCAATACGATGAGGACCTGTTTCATTGAAGATATATTCCAATGTGTTGGTATTTCCTATTGGTCTATTATTAATCTTCCACGTATATGAAGAAGCATCAGTCTCATTAGCAGTGAAAGTGACAGCTTCTCCTAAACAGATTGCTCCCTGATTATCATATTGGAAACCTGCATCAGCTAATGCGTTGACTGTTATGGAAACAGATTCTGTAGTTAATGTAGTTCTATTAAAACTATCTGAAACATCACAAGTAAATGTAAATGTTTGAGAACTGCCTTCAATATTATCAATGCTGAATATTGGCTCTGCACTTGTTGGATCGCTCAGACCTGTTGTAGGATTCCATTGGTATGTATATGGTGCTACGCCACCCATTGCTATAGCATGTAGCTGAGTTTCTTCTCCGCAACAAATAATCTCATCATCTATTCTGGCAGAAGCTGATAATCCGTCATCTTCGATGAAAATTATTACATTATCACTACTTTCAATGCCTGTTTCTATATTTTTGATTGTAAAAGAAAATTCAGTAGATTCACCTAATTCCTTTGTTTGAGTTATCATTGAAGTAGGATTCTCAACTTTATCTGTTGGTTCCCAAAGGAATTCATATTTGTTAGGATCTATTTCACAGAAACCAACTTCTCCATTTAGGTCAGCAGATCCTCCAGATTGTATTGTTTGATCTTCTCCTGCATTTGCTGTAGGAACGTTAACTATCACACCTGCAGCAGCAGGAATAACACTGGAACCTCCTTCATTCTCGGTGTCACTGATGTAACAATAAACGCTAAATTCTGTTTGCTCACCTAAATCGATAGGAGCTGTTAATGTTGCAATGGAAGGATCCTCATTATTTACTACTAAATAATTCTCATAACCATTAGGTTCAGATATAACCCATTCATATTTATATGGAGCTACGCCACCTTCGGCTGTTGCGGTTAATATGCTGCTTTCACCAGGACATAATTCTTTGTTTTCTACTGATATTTTTGCATTAGTAATGATATTTGGATCTGTACCAGTATTGTGACCATTTAGTAATTCAAAGATAATGTCACAACTCTTTCCTTCTGGGTTTGTTACACATATAACAAATTCATCATATCCGAGTTCATTACCCATAGGAATATGTAATATATTATCATATTCTGTGAGTTCATTATATGTAGGGATTATGCTTAAATCTGCGCCTCCATTCATATCGAGACCTATATAATCGCATCCGTCTTCATGATTTCTACTTTTAGCATAACATATGAAATCTAGATCATAGTCATCACCTAATGAACTGCTGACTTTTATTTCGTACCACATTCCTTGGTGAATATTATTGTCCTTTTTGATTACAAACCATGAAGGATTAATCGCAGAACTATTTACTAACCATGGAAAAGAATAGTCACCACATTCTTCACTCTTTGAGTATGCAAAACTGCTCGCTTCAGAAACTTGATCAGTTGTATTTCCATCTGATTTTAAGTAATGGATCTTTGTTCCCCATTCTATATCTGTGATAATTTTACTTAAATAATTAATATCTGTCTGTATGTTTTCTCCCGATGTATTGGCGGGGAAACTAAAAGTATTCTCTTCAAGATTAATAGGAATAGCCAAATGCTCCATGTTGTTAGGTACGATCCATCTATTTTGATCCTTAGGATTATTTTCCTTTCCTAAGATAGTATCTTCTAAAGTTTGATTGTTATTAATATAATAATTATTAATAATATAGCTATCTGTTGCAGATACTTTTAATGCGCATAAAATACAAAACGCAATGAAAAAGAGTCTTTTTTTCATTTTAAAAAAATTAAGTAGTAAATCTTGCAAAGTTAATAAAATTGCTTAATATATTGATGGATAAATCATCGTTTTTTTTGAGTTATAACTCTAAGAATTTCATCAGTTTTTGTGTGGCTAAACCTCTATGTGAGATGTTGTTTTTTAGGTCTAATGGCATTTCAGCAAATGTCTGATCATATCCATCTGGTAAAAATATCGGGTCGTAACCAAAACCTTTTTCTCCATGTTGTTCTTTTACAATTATACCATTGACTATTCCTTCAAAGGTGTATTGTTGTCCATCTAGATTTAGAGCTATCACTGTTCTGAAGCGTGCTCTACGGTTTTCAATACCTTCTAGTGCTTTTAACAGCTTTTTTACATTGTCTTGAAAGCTACATCCTTCACCTGCATATCTTGCAGAAAAAACACCAGGAGCACCATCTAATGCTTCAACTTCAAGACCTGTATCATCTGCGAAACAGTTTAAATTATAATGATCTGTGACGAAATTGGCTTTAATAATTGCATTTCCTTCCAAGGTGTCAGAATCTTCAATGATTTCTTCATGACAGCCAATGTCGTTTAAGCCTATTACATTATAATTTTTTAATATTGCTCGCATTTCCTCGAGCTTGTGATTATTATGTGTTGCAAATACTAACTCTTTCATTATATGCTTATTATGATGTTATATACTCCAATCAATAGGTTTTATGTTTTTACTAATCAGATATTCGTTTGTTTTTGAAAAATGGCGACATCCAAAGAATCCTCTTGATGCTGATAGGGGAGAAGGATGTACTGTCTTTAGAATAAGATGTTTTTCATGATCTATAAGGTTTTCTTTTGCTATGGCGTAATTTCCCCATAAAATAAAGACCAGATTCTCTTTTTTCTCAGATAGGGCTTTTATCGCCGCATCAGTGAATCTCTGCCATCCTATCTTTGCGTGCGATGCTGCCATATTCGCTCTAACTGTCAATGAAGCATTGAGTAATAATACGCCCTCTTGTGCCCATTTCTCCAAGTTGCCCTTTTCGGAAATTTCTATGCCTAAATCTTGTTTTAGTTCTTTAAAGATATTTTGTAAACTTGGCGGTTTTGCTATGTTATCGGGTACGGAAAATGCTAATCCATGAGCTTGCCCTACATTATGATATGGATCCTGTCCTAATATTACAACTTTAACTTTATCAAATGGTGTGAGATTAAAGGCGTTAAAAATTAAGGCAGAAGGTGGATATACTATATGTTGCCTTTTCTCTTCTATAAGAAATGTCTTTATATCGGCGAAATAGGCTGATTCAAACTCATTTTTGAGTGCCTCGTACCACTTTTCTTCTATGATAGGTTTTTTTACTATGCTCATCAAAAAAAAATATTCAAAGATGGTACAAATTTCGATAAAAAATCGTTTCTTTGTATAACGAATTAAGAAAATTTTTAATATTGTTTATAATGAAAAAGATAGCATTGTTATTGGCTGTTGCTTTTGTATTAAGTGTCGTCTTAACTTCTTGTAGAACAAGTAGTTGTCCTGCTTATAACAATTATCAGCAGTATCAGAGAGAGTCAGTTTATTAATCAGATACAGTGTTATTTTATTTGTTTTCTGATTAATTGTAAATAAAAAAGAGCGCCGATTGACGCTCTTTTTTATTCTTATGATCTATATTTTAGTAAACTAAGATCTTGCTTGTCTTTGAAGCAGCACCTGCTTGTACTTTAATAAGATATGTACCAGATGCGAAACCATCGACATTCATTTGTACTTGGTGTTCGCCTTGACCATAGTTGCCTAATACGTTATTGCTGATTAAGCGTCCTGATAAGTCATATACTTGGTATGATACATTTGCTGTTTCTTCTAAGTTGAATGTGATATAAGCATTGTCAAATACAGGATTTGGATAGATGCTCATTTCTAGTTCTTCAACTGTTTCGATTTCGTTAACACTGATTTCGTTGCCTTCAACTTGGTAATTGTCACATCTGTATAAACCTCTACCGTATGTAGCTACGTAAATCATTCCTTCGTTTTCTACACCAGGATAAACGATAATGTCAGTTGTATCGTTTTGTTCACCGATGAGATATACATATTGTGTTTCGATTTCGTGTGATTGTAATTGTTGTTTGATCTCCATTACAGGAATATTAGAAACAACACCATCTTTTGTCCATGTGCTCATGTTTTCTGTGTAGTAGAGACCATTTTCTGTACCAACAAATACAACACCTGTTTCTTTTTCAATTAAGCTTGAATATACCGGAGCTAATGGTAAGTTACCTTGAATTGAGTTGAATGATTGACCACCGTTTGTTGAGTACATTACGTAATTTGAATTACCATAGTTACCTAATGTTACAACAACATTATTCACGTTTGAAGGATCAATAGCGATGCTTGTGATAGCTTGTCCGTTAAATGCTGTTCCATCGATTTCTTCGTATGTTACAACACTTGGAGTTAATGAGTCACCAGCAAATAATTCTGCTGTAACAGCATCTGCCAAGCCTGTAGCTTTGTATAATTGACCTGAAATAGTACCTACGTATGCTACATTACCGTCTGCAGAGATTGTAAGTGCATTTGGAATAGCTGCAACAGCACCAACATTCCACCAATCAGCTACTTTGTCAAATTTTAAAGCGTCTCTAGTCATTTTGAGTCCTGATTTTGTTGCAACTAAGAATGTAGTTGAAATGTTATCTTGAATTTCAATAGAGTCACCTTTTGCTAAATCTGAAGTAAGAGTGTATTGAATTGGATATTCACCATTGGCACTTCTAAATGTTACAACAGAACCTGCAGGATAACTTTGTGTTCTAGCAACGAATTTTGTTGTTTCAACAGCTTTTGTATCATTGAAGTTTTCAAATAATGCGATAGGTGTTCTGAAAGCGTCTTCATTGCTGATATATGCTTCAGCATCTGTTACTGAGTATGAGAAGTTATCTTTGTCATAGTCGTAACCTGCGCTTTGTGTTCTGAATAATGGGGTTCCAGCACCACCTGCGTATGCTCCTGTTGTTGTTACAAACATAATGTCTTTGTTGATTGTTGAAACAGCGCAAGGACCAGCAGACATGTCATTTGTGAAGAAACCGTATGTTGAGTATGCATCTGTTGTAGAAATATCGTTAGGGAAAATAGCGTTTCCTGTTGATACGTTGTTTGTGTTATCTTGTCCGAAAACATTAATTGAGCCGTGATCAAGGCTACCACCTAATACCATATCTTCTGATCCTGAGAATGCTACGCTGAACATTCTTGTTGCTGATGTATGGTTTTCTGCGTCAATGAAATAACGGTTTGCACCTTCAAATACATAACCATCTGTTGAGTTATAAGAACCTTTTGAGATACCACCTTCGCTACCTACGTAGAAATTGTTGTTGTCACCTGGTTTGAATACAATATTTTGGATACCTTGATGTATGTATGAGTAGTTATATATACCACCGATAATCTGTGGACCTACGTTTGATGAGATTTGTTCTAATCTGAAAACGCCATCACCATAGATGTCTCTTAAAACCCAAAGATTTGAACCACCAATTAAAACTTTTCTTGGATCAGTTGGATAAACTGTCATTGCATGGTCAATTAAACCGCGTGTTCCAAAAATTTCGTAGATAGGTGTTGCTTCGTGAGCTACAACCCAATTTTCACCACCATCAACTGTCATGTATATAGTTCCTGTTCCGTATGTTGCTGAGAGATATGCTACATATACGAAATTAGCATCTGATGGAGAAGCAGCAATGATTTTAAATGTTTCTGTTGCTGGTAATTTGTTTTCTTCACCGTTGGTAATTACCACAAAATTTTCACCTTCTGACATGTAGATGTTGTTGTCAACTAATGAGAATACCTTTCCATTAGGATTAACTTCAACGTTATATGCAACACCCACTAATAATGTTGTCCATGTTGCACCATTGTCGGCACTAATTTTTAAACCTTCGTTTGTTGCAGCATAAATCTTGTTGCCAAATACGGCGATTTCATTTACAAATGCCCAATTTGAAGTGCTTTCTATAGCTTCAATTTTTTCATCTACTAATCTATAGATACCATTCCCAACAAAACTTTGTTCATAGTTGAGAGTTGATAAACCATTGTAATTGTATGCACTACGGTTTTCTCCAGTGCCAATATAGATAGTACCATCCTCTGCTTGAACCATTGTGCTAACCATTAAATTATGGTTTCCAATGCTTCTCCATGTGATACCACCATTAACACTCTTGAAAAGACCACCACCCATTGTTCCAATGATAACAGTGTTGCCTGAAGCATCGTTCTTGTCATAAACAATACCTCTTGTTAATGTACCGTAATTGTCTGGTCCTAATGATGTCCAATTCAAATTCTCACTTCTTGTTTGTGAAACATCTTTTCCTTGGATCAACCATGCAGGGTCAATAAGACCAGTTTCTTGGTTTGCACGAATGCTCTTAAAAAATGACTGAGCTGTGGGTTCTGATCCGCTTCTTGGAGCGTATTTTCCAGAATCTCCGTTTGCATTAACTACAAAACTTGTTTGCGCTAAGATAATGATTGTCAAAAGCAAACTAATTGGTAAAAATCTTCTTTTCATATCACCTAATTTAGATATTTATTACTAATATATAATTCTCCTTTTAAGGGTGCTAAATTACTATAAATTTTAATTACATGCAAACTATTTTTTGAAAAAAATAATAATTTTTTTATTCTGATCTTGCTAAAATCAAATAAAGCCTTTTAAAATGCCATAAATCAATTGTTTAACATAAGTGACCTTTTCCCCTTCCTAAAACTTTAACATCTTCTTAATATCTTATGATACTTGATGACGGTAACCATCCTACACTGCCATTTGCTATTTTAATTTTATCCCATTCTTCAGTGTTGTCTAGTATTACTACCTTCGATCCTTCATGCAAAACGAATAGATCCACGCTGGAAGATGATGGTGAACTCTTTACTGTAATGGTAGAGGTGATAATTATTCCTTCATCATGGCTTTTTAGATACTTATATTTATTTATTGTAATGCTAAAGCTACATATTACAATGATTATCATTATGATAGTACTGAAAAACATGCTTTTCTTCAGTATTCTTGTCCTCGCTGTCAAATATAAAAATAAGAGAACCAATAATATACCAAACGCTATAAGTGATACCACCGCCCATGTGTCTGTACTAAATAAATTGCCTAATTGCCGCCACCATTGTTTGATGAATAACTCAGGCACCTTCTCTATCTTGTCACTGATAAATGAATTGGCAATGTTTATATTATGTTGTGCATCCTCATTATTTGGATCTAGTTTTATTGATTTCTCATAATATAATATCGCTAAAGGATAGTTACGTAATTTGTAATATGTATTGCCTAAATTGTAATATAAACTTGCTGAGGAATATCCACTATTGATAATCTCTTTGTAGATAGTTGCAGCCGAGTCATACGCGCTTTCATTATATAATGCGTTGGCTCTGTTAAACAATTCTTCAGGCGATTGTGCCTTCGCACTTGTGAATGCAACAAAACTAATAAATAATGCTACAAACACCTTATTTAATATATGTTTAATGATTTTCATCTTTACTATCTTAAAAGTTTTTCTGCTTTTGTTATTAATTCTATGCCTTTCTGATATAATTCATCCATCTTCTTGCTCGGATCTCCTGGAGCAAAACGAGCATATTCACAATTATTTAATAATTCAACAAATTCATTTATGATGTCATCAGAAACATTCTTGCTTTTCATCATCTCTCTTACGGTATCCATCGATAATTGTGAACGTACAATGTTTAGTTTGTCGGATATGTATCCCCACAAAGCTTGTGAGAATTCTTCATAGAAACCATTTTGATTGTTGATTTTCAAATGGTTATATGCATTCGTAAGACGCTTCTTAGCAACTTTCGTTGCCTGTTTGTTACGTACTAAGACTTCATTCTTATTTATTTTATGCATTCTCTTGAACATAAATAATCCTACAATAAATATAAGGAGCATTAATAATAACAAGAAAATGTACATTGGTGACATGAAGAAGGATAAACCAGTGATACTTAACTTGTTGCTGTCAGTATTTATATGACGAATATCGCTGCCAAGATATTTTATATCTGATTGTCCTTGTGTGTATATCGCTGTGGATCCAGAATTTGCATCTCCTTTGGCGACCTGTATCTGATATGTGTCTGATTCTATTGTCTCATATTTTTCTAATATTGGGTTGAAATATGAAAATTTCATGCTTTCTAAGGCGAAATCTCCTGAGGCTCTTGGGATTACGATATATTCTGCTTTCTTGCTGCCACTAATCCCCAGTGCATTGTCTTTCACTGAAGATGTTATTTTAGGATCATAAACCTCAAAATCTGGTGGAAAAACGGGCTTCGGTAATTCTAACAGCTCGATATTACCTTTCCCAGAAACCGTTAAAGTCAATGTGAATGCCTCGTTTACATTTAATTCAGTCTTGTCGATCTTTGAGGTGAATGTGTATTGACCGACAGCTCCTTTAAAGTCGCTCGGCTTGTTAGCAAGTGGTAGTGGTTTGACCTCAATCGTGATGGGTTGTGATTTAATGTCCTTCTTGACGTTAGTATATGATGTGCCCAATACATCACCGAAGAAATCTTCAAAAGGATCGTATCCTTGTGAACGTGCTCTCTGCTGTCTAATCTGTGCTACACATGTAATATCTAATGGATCAATTATTAGACTTCCTGTTTTCTGTGGAAATAGTACTATCTCTTGAATGGTCGCTACATTGTATTGCTGACCATCTCTAATAATAGATGATTGCTGTAATGATCCATTATTGTTTGTTATGTCTTTAGTCCAGAATCCAGAATAATTTGGCGATTGTGAAACAGATAATTGTGATATTGGAAGCGTGAAAAACAGTCTGTATGTCAGAACAATCTGTTCTCCCAAATAAACTTCTTTCTTACTAGGAACCGCTTCAAGAAATACTTCTTTGGCAGCAACCGCCGATTGTGAACTGCTATTATTACTGTTGCTGCTGCCGTATGAAGCACCTCCTGCACCACTACCTGATGCAGAAGGAATTACGTTTATCTCTGCTGGATCACTTGTAACTCTATTCCTTCCAACGGTTATTGATGCTTGCGGTATGGTGAAGCTACCTTCTTTTATTGCTCTTAAATGAAAAGAGTATGTCTGGGTATTAGTCCTTGATACTGAGCCGTTAATGATCTGAACGCTAGAGCTGGTCGATGAAAATGGTCCTCCAATAACCTCGAAATTATTGAAATTTGGTGACCTGAAATCTTTTCCATCTCCGTTTAACTCGTACGATACCTGAAATTGTTCTCCAACATAAACCTGCTTCTTGCATATAGTCTTGAAACTTACTTCGTCTTGAGCGTTCATTGTATATGCTGAGATTAATAGTATCGCTATTATATATATAATCTTATTTTTCATTTTATAATTTTTTTGCAAAAATAATATCTTATTTTATACTACCAATCTTTTTGAACCTTTCTTTTTTGCATCTGAGAGGCTTTTTTCTCGTTCATGTCTTCCATGGTTTGCTTCTCTTGATTCTCTAACGCTTTCAACATTCGTTCAGCATCTTCTTTCGACATTTCTTGCTGTTGTTGCTGATCTTGCTGTTGTTGCTGTTGTTGCTGATCTTGCTGTTGTTGTTCCTGATTTTCTTCTTGTTGTTGCTGATCTTGCTGTTGCTGTTGATTCTGCTGTTGCTGTTGTTGATCTTTTTCTTCTTGCTCTTTATCCTGCTGTTGTTGATCTTGTTGTTGATCTTGTTGTTGTTGCTGTTGAATTAACTTCCAGCGTGCATATTCCAAGTTATATCTGGCATCTTCATCATTTGGATTTATCTTTAATGAGTTTTTATAAGCCTCAAATGCTTCCGCATATTTTTCCTGTGCCATCATTGTGTTTCCGAGATTGTAATAAGAATCTGCTTCAATTTCTGAAGTGGTATTTCTTTCTGTGACAGCGGAGAATGCTTTCGCGGCCTCTTCATAATTCTTCTGCTCATATAAAGCATCGCCTAGATTGAATTCTGCTTTTGCATTATATTCTTTCTCTAATGACTTCCTGTAATTGACTTCTGCTTCAGAATAATTACCGTGCTTGAAGTCTTTGTTGCCTAGTCTTATGAGACCTTTGTCGGTCTGAGCTTTTAATGGTATGCAAAGTGTCATTAAGACTATACTGATACATATTTTGTTAATTGTTTTCATCTTTTGGTTCAAAAAAATTGAATTTAGTTTCCCAGTCTTTTTTTCCTGAAGAAATTAATAACTCTATAATTAAAATTATGATTGCAGCACCCAAAAACCATTGAAATTGATCTTCATAGTCTGTAAATACTTTAGAATCAATTTCTGATTTTTCTGCTTTATTGATGTCTTCAAATATTTCATCCAAACCGACATTGGAGTTACTTGCTCTTCTGTAAATTCCGTCACCAATCTCGGCTATCTGACGTAGTAAATTGTCATCCAACTTTGTAATTACAATGTTTCCATCTCTGTCTTTTTTGTATCCAATACGTTTCCCATATTGATTGTAGAGTGGGATAGGGGCTCCATCTTCCAGACCCATGCCTATGGTATATATCTTTATGCCTAGTTGTGCAGCTTCTTGTGCGGCTTTTATCGCAGCTCCATTTTCATGGTCTTCTCCATCGGAAATGATTATAATGGCTTTGCCATGATCGTTGTTACCAAATGATTTGACGGCTAGATTAATTGCGGCTCCTACTTCTGTGCCTTGTGTCGGAATTAGATCGGTATCTATTGTGGAAAGAAACATCTTTGCAGCTGCATAATCTGTCGTGATAGGTAATTGAACGTATGCGTTACCGGCAAATATAATTACTCCTATTCTGTCTCCATTCAATTTATTGATCAAATTATTAATGGCTTGTTTTGATCTTTCCAGACGATTAGGTGCAATATCTTCTGCATTCATTGAATTAGAAATATCTACACAGAAATATAAGTCAATACCTTCTCTCTTCACTTCTTCCATCTTAGAACCTGTCTGTAGGTTCGCTGCTGCAAGAATGCCTAAAATGATCACGATTAAGAACAGGGTGAATTTTATGTTGCTTCTTGATGTGGAAATCAATGGTATTAATAAGTCCCTAAACTTGGATTCTGCAAAAACTTGAAACCTCTTCTTACTGATAAACCTTATCGTTATATATATACCTATTAATATAGGTATAATGGCAAGCCAATACAGATACTCTGGATGTTCGAATCTTAATATATTAGTTTCCATCGTCTTATCTTTATTCTGTTATTGATTTGAAAATAGTGTTTTTTAATATGAATGAGGTAATAAGAAGTATTAAGCCCCAGATTACGAAAGGATAAAACTCTTCATGTAATCTTCTGAATTCATTGACTTCTATCTTAGAACGTTCCATCTTATCTATCTCATCGTATATCTGTTGAAGCTTTTGCTCAGATTCGGCACGGAAGTATTTTCCGCCGGTCTCATTGGCGATATGTTTTAAAATATCTTCATTTATTGTAACAGGTACCTGCTGATATTTGATTCCTCCAAAAGGTGTTTGTACCGGATATGGAGCCGTGCCTCTTGTTCCTGCTCCTATAGTATAAACTCTGATGCCAAATATCTTGGCCATTTCAGCCGCCGTTGATGGGTCTATGGATCCTGCATTATTATCTCCGTCGGTTAATAAGATCACCACTTTAGAAATGGCTTCACTGTCTTTTAGACGGCTTATGGCAGAAGCCAAACCATCGCCAATGGCTGTGCCGTCTTCTAACATGCCACATTTCATGTCTTTTAACATGTTTAACATCATGCCGTGATCTGTTGTTAATGGCACTTGGGTGAAAGTCTCTCCACTGAAAATAACTAAACCCATTCTGTCACCCGGACGTCCTTTGACAAAATCGGATGCTACAAGCTTCGCCGCTTCTAGCCTGTCGGGCTTTAAATCGGCTGCCAACATACTGCTTGATATGTCCATCGCCAAAACAATATCTATACCTTCAATATTTACGGTCTGATTCTTGGAACTTGACTGAGGACGTGCTAATGCTATAATAAACAGTGATAAAGCCGCTATCTCTAAAACAAATACAATATGTCTTAGATAAGCTTTCCACGACCTAGGTAGCTTGTCGAAAAAACCTGTGTCAGAAAATCTTACGTACGCCTGCTGATTGTTACATCTGAAAATATACCATACTATAAGTATTGGTATGATGATTAATCCAAAAAGAAAAAAGGGAGATGCAAATTCTATAGAACTCATGTCGTTTCCTCCTTATCTTGTTTTTCTGTTGAATCATCTTCAAAAACGTACCTGTTCTGTTTAGCATCCTCAGCCTTCCTCTTCTCTAATTCTTGATGAAACGCATAACTGTCTTCAATGAATGAACTGATGTCATTGAATGCAGATTCATTCTCGGATGTGCTTGGATTCGCTTTGGCAAATTTTACTAAATCAGCAGTAAAAAGAGTGTTTTGTAATTTCTTGAATGTCAATTCATCTAGCTTCAGTAAACTGACTTTAGCCAAAATCTCATCAGAAGTCATCTCAATAGCTTCTATGCCGAACTGACCTTCCAAGTATTCTCTTGCAATATCAGTGAGATCAGTGTAATATTCCTTCATCTTTCCTGACTGCCATAACTTGGATTCTTCTAATAATCCGAGTCTCTCTCTCGCTGTTATGATGGCAGGAATCTGTGGCTTGATCTCTTCTTCAATGTTTTCTTTGTTTTTATTACGTTTGATAAGGTATATTATCAATAAAACTATTATCGCTAATAATAAGCCTCCACCTGCAAATGGTGCTATCTCAACGAATGTGATGCTCTGTTTTATCGGCATTTTTATTGGCTTGTACGCCGCAGTTGTGTCAATGACAGCAGCTTCTACATAAATATCCAAGTAATTTGTATAACATGTTAAAATATTCGTGTCATTAACTGCCTTTGAATATCTTATGCCAATTTTTGGAATTTCCACATATCCTGTATCGAATGATGTAAGAGTTAAAATCTGTGAAACAATTAAATCATTACTATTATTAATAGGTGTCTTTGTGATCTCACCCATCCTGATGATCTCAATACTGCTGCTAAGAGTGTCTTTTAGCTCTGTCCAATCAAGAGAATAATCACTGGGAATTCTGACATCTAACTTATAATCAAAAGGTTGTCCCACAGAGATGCTGTCTTTGTCGATACTGCCATTTGCATAGATATTCTGTGCATTACATTTATTATCAGTAAATAATGATATTGCACAGATGATAAGCGGCAAAAAATATAATTTTTTGATTCTCATCTTCTTGATTCTCTTTTCTTAAATAACTGCATTAATGGTTTAACATAATCTATATCAGTGTAAATCAGTGTGTTGTCTATGCCGTTGTTGGCGAAGATCTTACTGAGTCTTGCCGATTCTGATTGTATGTACTTCTGATAGGCTTCATTCCACGATTTCATGGAGGTGTCGATCCAAACGTCCTTGTTTGTTTCTGAATCTCTGAATTTTACGAGACCTATCTTTGGTAACATGAGTTCTCTCTTGTCAGTTATTCTTAAACATACAAGGTCATGCTTGTTAGCTGCTATCCTTATTTCTTGTTCAAACGATTTGTTTGTCACAAAATCTGAGATTAAGAATGCCGTAGTGCGTTTTTTGATAGCGCTAGTAAGGAAACGTAATCCTTCACCTATATCGGTACCTCTGTGTTGTGGCGTGAAAGTTACTATCTCTCGTATTATGCGTAGGATATGACTTGAACCTTTTTTTGGAGGAATGAATTTCTCTATATGATCGCTGAAGAATATAACACCAACTTTGTCATTGTTTTGTATTGCGGAAAATGCTAAGACGGCTGCCAACTCAGCAGTGAGGTCTCTTTTGGACATTTTCACCGATCCGAAATCATTGGAACCGGAAACGTCGATGAGAAGCATCACCGTCATCTCTCGTTCTTCTTCAAAAATCTTGACAAAAGGCTTGTTGAAACGTGCCGTTACATTCCAATCAATATTACGAATGTCATCCCCATATTGATATTCACGAACTTCACTGAAGGTCATGCCACGCCCCTTAAAAGCACTATGGTACTGACCGGAAAATATATTGTTGGTCAAACCACGTGTCTTTATCTCGATTTTTCTAACCTTTTTAAATAGTTCGTTGGTCTCCATAACTCATCTAATTACGGTACTTCAACAATATTTAATATCTCATTGATGATCTCTTCTGTTGTGATATTCTCAGCTTCAGCTTCGTATGTGAGACCAATACGGTGTCTTAAAACATCAGGCGCAATGGCTCTTACATCTTCAGGTATGACATAACCGCGACGCTTAATGAATGCGTATGCCTTAGCTGCTAAAGCTAGATTAATTGTGGCACGAGGAGAACATCCGTAACTTATCAGTCCTGCAAATTTCTTTAACTTGTAGTCGTTAGGATATCGTGAAGCAAAAACAATATCAGTGATATAATTCTCTATCTTTTCATCAAGATATACCTCACGACAAACTTTTCTTGCATTCAATATGTCCTTGGTCGATGTAACAGGTCTTACCTCCGGATAATCCTTGTTTATGTTCTGACGAAGTATTATCTTCTCTTCTTCTTTCTTCGGATAATCTATTATGACCTTAAGCATAAAACGGTCAACCTGTGCCTCAGGAAGAGGATATGTACCTTCCTGCTCAATAGGGTTCTGTGTGGCCATGACTAAAAATGGATCCGGAAGTGCAAAAGTGCTCTCTCCTATAGTCACCTGATGCTCTTGCATTGCTTCCAATAATGCACTCTGAACCTTGGCAGGTGAACGGTTAATCTCATCAGCTAAAACAAAATTTGCAAAAACAGGTCCCTTACGTACTATAAATTCCTCGTTCTTCTGACTATATATCATAGTGCCAATTAAGTCGGCGGGTAAAAGATCTGGAGTGAATTGAATACGACTGAAATCCGCATCAATAATGCTAGATAAAGTCTTGATGGCAAGTGTTTTTGCCAAGCCAGGAACACCTTCTAAAAGTATATGACCATTTGATAATAAACCGATAAGCAATCTCTCAGTCATGTGTTTCTGTCCTACAATTACTTTACTCATCTCAAGATTAATGAGGTCTATAAACTGACTCTCTCTCTGAATTCTTTCGTTAAGTTCACGAATATCTGTCTCAAACATAATTGACTAGTTTAATTAAATTATTATACAAAATTAACAATTATTTGTCGCTTTTATTGTATTTCATCTTCAATATTTTTCGCTTTATCTTTTGAGCTATGAGCTGTAAAAAATGCTTGCTCATAGCTCAAAAATATTTTCTAGTTAGGACAATACTCACTCAATTGATTCATCAACTTTTTACGACTATAAAAAATTCTGCTTTTTACAGTTCCTATAGTAAGATGCAGACAATCAGCTATTTCTTTGTATTTGTATCCTTCATTGTACATGTCAAAGGCTCTCCTGAAATCATCATCAAGATTCTTGATGCCTCTTTCTAATTCAATTGAATTTAAAATCGACTCCGGATCAGTATCAGTATGTGCATTGCTGATATTTAAATAGTATAAATCTTCACTCTGGTCAATAATGGTTTTTGATTTCTTCATTCTGCGATAATTATTAATGAAAATGTTTTTCATGATAGTATAAACCCATGCCTTGAAATTGTTGTGGTTGACATACTTCTCTCTGTAAATAAGAGCTTTTAAAAATGTCTCCTGTGTTAAATCTTTAGCATCGTCCTCGTTGCCTGTCAATTGCTTGGCAAATACTTCTAGATTGCTCTGAAGATTGGTGAGGCTTGTGTTAAACTCGATTGTTGTCATAATTGTTGTTTTTTAGTTTTAAAAAATTGGTTGTTTTTTTGTTGTTGTGACTGCAAAAATAATATGCTTTTTTATCTTGTCAATACCCTAAAAGCCCATTTTCATCCTGTAAGAAGCCCTGGCTTTCTATCTTATTGATTAAATGATAGTTATGAAATGTTAAATAAATGTTAAATTTTATAAGTTAACGGTTTTAAATAAAAAGTTAACGGAATTTAACAAAAGTTAACGGTCTTTTTGAGTAAGAAAACGGTAATTTTTTACTGCCGAGAATACGGCGTTTCTGATGTTTAGAACAGAATGTCGTTGATTATACATTCTTTCAAAAAAAATCCTTATCTTCGTACAAATTTTTATATGATGACTCTGTTTGACAAAATATCTTTTATTGGCTCTGGAAATGTGGCTTATAATTATTGTAATGTATTGAAAAACAATAATATAACACCATCGTTTGTTTTGACGCGTGATGAAAGTAAAATCTCTTCAATAGAAAAGTCTTTTGCTATTAAAGCTACTGCAGATTACAATGATATTATAGATTCCGACTTGATTATTATCGCAGTCAAAGATGAAGCTATCAGAGATGTTGTCTTAAATCTGACTACTTACAAAGGTGTTCTTGTTCACACATCAGGAACACAACCTTCATCAATTCTGGATATGACTCCAAATTATGGTGTCATTTATCCACTTCAAACAATGACCAAGAGTAATATCGCTGATTTTACCAGACTGCCTCTTCTGATTACAGCATCATCATCTGAAGTTTTAAAAAAAATTCATACCTTTGCAAAAATGATGTCAGACAATGTATTGGAATGTACGGATGAAGATAGACGAAATATTCATTTAAGTGCAGTGTTTGTATGCAATTTTATTAATGTTATGTTGCAAATTGGTGAGCAAATACTTGAAGATAAAGGTTTTAAGCTATCATTGCTTGAACATCTAGTGCGAGAAACCATCGATAATGCTTTTAAACTAGGTCCGGTCAAGGCTCTTACCGGTCCTGCAAGACGCTCCGATTTTGATACTATTGACAAACATCTGTCTTTGTTAGAAAAAGATGTAGAAGAGAGAAAAATTTATGAATTATTAACGGATTATATAATAAACAAGTACAAGAATAATGAAGAATTATAAGGAATTATTAAAGAATATTAATACGTTTATATTTGATTATGACGGTGTTATGACTTCCGGAGATGTTTTGGTCGATGGTAATGGGGTGCCGTTGAGAAGCAGTGATGTCAAGGACGGTTATGCTCTTCAGCTTGCAGCACGTCTCGGATATAATATTGCCGTGATAACAGGAGGATATTCTATCTCTATAGAAAAAAGAATGGCTATGCTCGGCGTAAGCGACGTTTTTGTCCGTTCGGCTAATAAGGTCGAGGTTATGGAACGTTATGTGAAAGAGAAGTCTGTCTCATACGATCAGGTCGTGTATATGGGTGATGACCTTCCGGATTATCCTGTGATGAAAATGGTAGGATTACCAGTGTGCCCTGCCGATGCTTCTTCAGAAATCAAAGATATCAGCCTTTATATCAGTAATAGAAACGGTGGTAAAGGTGCAGTACGTGACATCATAGAGCAGGTTCTGAAAGCTCAAGATAAATGGATGAAGGATTTTAGTTGCTATATTTGGTAAAATGTTGAAGATGAATAGGATAAAGGCATTTTTCAAACTGGTAAGATGGTCTAATCTGCTCATGATAGCATTGATGATGCTTCTAGTGTATTATTGTCTCATGTCGCCATTATCTTCTAGTGGAATGATGGGCGTAATGCCTTCATCTCCGGCATTCATGCTCCTGGTTCTGTCCATATTGTTCATTGTAGCGGGCGGATATGTTATAAATGATATTTTTGATATCGACATCGATAAAAATAATAAACCGGAGAGACTGTTGGTAACGAAGTCTTTCTCCGAAAAAGAAGCAAAGGTGTTTTATGTGGTTCTGACTATTCTTGGCGTGGCTTCAGCACTGGCCTCAAGCCTGATTATTGCTAAAACGAAATTTCTCACATTATTTGCATTATTATTGTTGTTGATTGGAATATTGTATTCATACTCATCTACTTATAAAAGAAAACTTGTGGTTGGCAATATTATCGTTGCTATATCGGTGGCTTTTGCCGTTTTCCTTCCATGGTTGTTTGAGATGCTTTATCTATCGAATAATATTCTTTTATTGTCGGCATCAAAAGAGGTTATGATGGGAATACTTCCTTATGTCATGATTTACACTGCCTTTGCCTTTTTTATGACTCTAATAAGAGAAATTGTCAAAGACGCAGAAGATGCCGCTGGCGATTCCTTAACACATTGTCGTACAATACCTATTGTGTATGGAATTAAGAAAATGAACATAATTTTGCTGGTCCTGGCGGTGTTGACATGGAGCCTTCTGCTTTATTTCCAGATTATTTTGTTAAAGACACAATCTTATATCACTTTAGGAATGATGTTCGTAATTTGGAATATCATCCCTATAATGATTTCTCAGTTATTTACAAAAAATACGACTATTAATTATCATGCTTTCTCTGTAGTTCTAAAATTATTGATGTTATTGGGCGTATTGTCAATGTTATTTATTTGATATGTTAGATAATTTAAGGAAATATAATATAATTCTTGCTTCTAAATCGCCTAGAAGACAGGAACTTTTGAAAGGAATTGGCATTTCATTCTCTGTAATGACAAAAGATGTTGATGAGAGCTTTCCTGATAAGATGCCACTTGTTCATGTGGCTCCATATCTTAGCCTGAAGAAAGCCAAGGCTTTTGAGGAGAGCGAACTACCTGATAATTACATGATTATCACAGCTGATACTGTTGTTATTGTTGACAATAAGATTCTCGGCAAACCTAAGGATGAGAAAGAGGCAAGGGAAATGTTGATGCTACTTTCAGGCAAGAAACACTCCGTTGTTACAGGCGTTAGCATTCATACAAAGTCTCAGACCAAGACATTCTCGGTAACATCGAAGGTGACTTTCGATGTTATCGAAGATGATGAGATTACATATTATATTGAGAATTATAAACCTTTCGATAAGGCTGGAGCATACGGGGTTCAGGAGTGGATAGGCTATATCGGAGTCAGTAATGTGGAGGGTTCTTATTTTAATGTAATGGGGCTTCCTACACAGAGATTATATCAAATGTTAAAACAGTTTTAAAAAAAGACAGATGAAAATAAAGCCATTGATAATGATCGCCAATGATGATGGTTATCGCGCACAAGGTTTTTATAAACTGATAAAACTTATGCGTAATTTTGGAGAAGTGATAGCGGTCTCTACTGAAAAACCTATGTCAGGACAAAGTCATTCTATAACAAATCATGAGCCATTGAGGGTTTATCTGGCTGATGAGGCAGAAGATTATAAACTTTATGTGTGCACAGGACGTCCTGTAGATTGTGTAAAGATAGCTTATAGATTTACCGATGGAAGAGTGCCTGATCTGATGGTTTCTGGTATTAATCATGGTTCTAATGCATCTGTTAATGTCATTTATTCCGGTACTATGGGCGCTGCTATAGAGGCTTGTATGGATGGTATTCCTGCTATAGGTTTTAGTCTTCTCGACTATTCTTCTAAAGCTGATTTCTCTCATGTCGATAAGTATATCAATGTGTTGACAAAAAAAGTTCTGGAAAAAGGATTGCCTGAAGGTGTCTGTCTGAATGTTAATATTCCTAAAATATCAGAGGAGCCTATTAAGGGCATTAGGTTGTGTCGTCAGGCAAAAGGCCGTTGGGATCAATATTTTGAGCGTAGAGTAGATCCTTTTGGAAGGGATTATTATTGGCTTACAGGTGAATTCATTGAAGAGGAAACAGCTGAAGATACAGATATTTATGCGTTGAAGAATAATTATGTTTCTGTAGTTCCAATAATGTACGACATGAGTTCGTATGAAACTATAGATACACTAAAGAAATGGGAATTTTAAGATGGAAAAGAGAAATAATTTTTTTGTCGGTTCCGTATTGTCGATACTTATATTCCTGATATTTTACAGTATTATCTGTTTGATAGCTGATTTGCCGTTTTTTGTGAAGAATCCGGATACTTTATGGGTCTATATAGTATCTTTGATGCCTGATCTTATTCTTTCACGCTTGATGTTAGTCAATTGGAATTTGGATAAAACAGGTAAGGGGATGATGTTTGTCACCCTGTTAGGTATATTAATTATAATGTTTATAATGCTAAGATGAAATACTATATTATATCGGGTGAGGCATCGGGCGACTTGCATGGTTCAAATTTAATCGCCTCGTTAAGAAAGAAAGATAATAAGGCAAAAATAAGAGCATGGGGCGGCGACCTGATGAAAAAACAGGGTGCTACTATAGTAAAGCACTATAATGAACTGGCTTTTATGGGTTTTGTAGAGGTGGTGAAGCATCTTAAAACTATCTTAAATAACCTGAAATTTTGTAAAAAAGATATTCTGGAATTTGCTCCTGATGCTTTGATACTTATCGATTATCCAGGATTTAATATCAAAGTAGCCAAATTCGCGCATAAACATAATATCAAGGTGTTTTATTATATCTCGCCTCAGGTATGGGCTTGGAAAAGACGTCGAGTTCATACCCTTAAGAAAGTCGTGGATAAAATGCTGGTGATACTTCCTTTTGAAAAAGATTTCTACGATAATTATGGTATTGATGCTCATTATGTCGGACATCCTCTTTTGGATCAGATTAAAAAAACTCGTACTGTAAATAAAAAACTTTTCTATAAGAATAACAATCTGATTCCTAAAAGGGAAGTTATAGCTTTGCTTCCGGGAAGCCGTAAGCAAGAGGTCGGTCGTATGCTGGAAATTATGCTGAAAATGGTGGATATGTATCCTAATTATCAGTTTATTATAGCCTGTGCTCCTTCTTTGCCTCTGGAATTCTATAAGTCGATAGTAGGGGAGGCTAATGTAAAATTACTTCAAAATAAAACTTATGAATTGCTGCAGGTGGCAAGTGCGGCTATTGTAACATCAGGAACCGCAACATTGGAAACAGCCTTGTTCTATGTCCCGGAAGTAATATGTTATAAAGGTAATCCCGTTTCTTATATGATAGCTAAGAAACTCGTCAAGGTAAAATATATCTGCCTCGTTAATCTTATTATGAATAAACCTGTTGTTAAAGAGTTGATACAAGATGATCTGACACCAGAGAATATCAAAAAGGAACTCGATCTTATGCTCGGCGACCACAAAACCCAACGTAGGTTCTTGGAAGATTATGAAGAACTTAAAATACTCCTTGGTAATGCAGGCGCATCTGATAATGCGGCTAATATAGTATTTTCAACAATAAAAAATGTTAATAAAAAATAACATAAAAATTGATAATCACTTGATTTATTAATTGTTTTTTTTATTATCTTGCATCACGAATCCAAAATTTATGATGCAAGATGATTTATTGGTTTAAATATCCTTTTATCAGACTGTTAATTCCTTTCGTATCAGGAATTTATTTGGCATTCTTATTAAATGAGATAGTACTTTCTGAGAAAAATATTATTTTCTTGTTAGTCTTATCTTGCATATTATTTTTATTAATGCTATCAGCGTCGATTTTGATTAGGAACTATAGTTTCAGATGGATTTTTGCCATAATTCTTAATGTTTTCTTTTTTCTGATTGGATTTATTTATGTTAATATTAACGATTATAAGCTTGAGAATAATGGCGTCTTGAAGAATGATGCTTCGCCAAAATATTATATGTCCAGACTTACGGAATGTCCGACAATAAAAGAGAAGTCGGTTAAGGTAATGATGGAAATAATTAGAGCTGAGTATGATAGCTCTGCTATTTATGATGGAAATTCGAAAATTATTGCATATTTTGAGAAGACAGAAGAATCGATAAATCTTGAATATGGTGATTGTATTCTTTTTCTGATGAGACCTGAGAATGTTGATAAACCTCCAAATCCAGAACAATTTGATTATAATGATTATTTGTACAAAAAAGGTGTGACGCATCAAGTTTATCTGAAATCAGATGCCTGGTTGAGACTAAATGTCAATAAAGCAAATCCTATATATGGTTTTTCATATTGGATTAGAGATTTTCTTTTGGCGACAATGCAGAAACTTGGTGTCAATGATGAGGAATATGCCGTCGCGGCTGCTATTTTGTTGGGTTACGACGATGTCCTTCCTTACGATCTGCGACAAAAATATGTTGCGGCAGGAGCAATGCATATTCTATGTGTCTCAGGATTACATGTAGGAGTTATTTTCATGGTTTTTTCCTATATGTTGGTTTTTCTTAATGATAGAAAGAAAACACAACGTATTCTAAAACATCTGATTTTGCTTCTATTGATATGGTTTTATGCCTTGCTCGCAGGATTGGCTCCATCAATATTGAGAGCTACAATAATGCTTTCATTTGTAATAATTGGTAATATCATCAATAGGAAAGGAATATTGTTGAATTCTTTGGCCGCCTCTGCATTTATCTTATTGTGTATCAATCCTTCAAATCTTTTCGATATAGGTTTTCTCCTGTCATATGTAGCTGTTATAGGAATAGTGGTTTTACAAAATCCGATTAAATCGATGATTTGTTCAAAATATAAAATCGTAAATAAGATATGGGAGATTACTTCGGTTACTATTGCGGCTCAGATCGCAACGACTCCTTTTACAATATATTATTTTCATCAATTTCCGATATATTTCTGGCTAAGTAATCTTTTTATGACACCGATTTCCTCAATAGTAATAATTGGAGGTATGATAATGTTGCTTGTTTTCTTTATACCTTTTTTAAATGAAATAGTGGCATTTTTTGTTTCAAAAATGATTTTTGTAATGAATTTTGGAGTCTCATGGATAGAGTCGCTGCCCAATTCAATTATAAAAGGTCTTTATATTGATGACAGTCAATTTCTTATATTGTTATTGACCTTGTTGATGTTATTATTGTATGTAGAGTTGAAAAGTAGAAAACTGCTGTTGTATATTTTGTCGATGATATGTATATTTTTGTCGATAAATGTGAGAAATCTTATCGTACAGTGCAAACAGCATCAAATGATATTTTATTCGGTAAATAATATGACGGCAATTGATTTTTTGTGTGGAAGGCGGCATCTTTTGATGGCTGATAGTATTTTTTTTAATGATAAATCGGCTTTTTCATATAATATTGAGAATTTTTTAGTCAGTAAAGGAGTTTTTTATCGAGGAGAGAATAGGTTGTTAGAAGATGATTTTGATCATGATTTTGTAAAAAAGAAAAAAAATGTCGTAACTTTTGATGAAAAAATCATTGGAATGTCGGATGGAAGCGTTTTTTATAAGGAGGAGATTGATTATAGGATAAAGCTTGATTATATGTTTGTTTATGGTCATAAACAGCAGTCTCTGACATCTCTTTTGTATATATATGATTTTGATTATCTGATAGTTGATGGAAGTGTTCCTAATTATCTAGCTTCAAAATTGATTGAGGAGGCTGATAACCTAAACATAAAACACCATTATGTTAAGGAAGAAGGAGCATTAGTAATTGATTAATTTTTTTGTTTATAATATGTTGAAAATCAAAATAATAAAAATAATTTCAAAAAAAAGTGATTTTTTTTTGAAAAAAAGCTTGCAGATTAAAAAAAAGGTAGTATCTTTGCACCCGTAATCAAGAACAAAACATGCGCTGGTGCTGTAGTTCAGTTTGGTTAGAATGCCTGCCTGTCACGCAGGAGGTCGCGAGTTCGAGTCTCGTCAGCACCGCAAAAGCTCCTCAATAAGAGGGGCTTTTTTTATGGTGTTTTTTACCGCAAATTGACGCGAATCTTATTTAAGGGGACTTCTATAAATTCCCCGTTTAAATAAATTTTTACAATCATGTTAAAAACTTTTGCGTGCTTTATGTTTCTCTTTGGAATCTTTTTATCTTTCTCTCAATCACATAGCTCGCTATGCTCTTTCGAGAAAAACAAAAATCTTCTCAAAGATAAAATCATAAATCACTTGCAAAGCAATTTATAGAAGTCCCCTTAATTCTCTATTGTTAAACATTTATTGTCAAAATAATTCCTCATTATTCATACTTCATTCTTAATTCTTCTTATCTTTGCATAAAGATCTTTTCATTATGATTAGCAGAATAAAATCTATTGCCAAGGAACAAAAGAATGACATTGTAGAGATAAGACGTTATCTGCATGAGTTTCCCGGGCTTAGTTTTGAAGAATATAATGCGGTTCAATTGATTCATAATTTTTTGACTTCATGGGGAATTGAACATAAATCTGTTACTGTGACAGGTATTGTCGCAACTGTAAGAGGTAAGAATCCTGATTGTAAAACGATAGCTCTTCGTGCTGATACTGATGCATTGCCGATTCAGGAGAAGAATAAATGTTCGTATAAATCTTCTGTTCCAGGAGTGATGCATGCTTGTGGTCATGACGCACATACAGCCATGTTGCTTGGCGCTGCCTATATTCTGAATCTTATGAGAGATGAATTTGAGGGAACTGTAAAACTTATTTTCCAGCCAGGAGAAGAGAAACTGCCAGGAGGTGCATCGATTATGATTGAACGTGGAGTTTTGAAAGGTGTGGATGCTATCATAGCGCAACATGTATATCCTGACCTTCCATGTGGAGAGGTAGGGTTCTACGCAGGTGATTATATGGCTTCCTGCGACGAGATTAATATAACGATAAGTGGTAAAGGTGGTCATGCCGCAAAGATAAATGAACGCTCTAATACTACTGTCGCAGCGGCTAAAATATTGTGCGCCATATCAGACCTCAGTTCCGAATTTAACAAAGAGGAAAGAGATAATCCTATCATAATAGCTTTTGGTAGTTTTGTGGCTGATGGAACATATAATGTAATACCAGATAAAGTTTGTCTTAAAGGTACGATGCGTACTTTTAATGAGGATGAGAGAAAATCTATAAAGAAAAAGATTAAGAAGATATGTTCAGATATATCTAAGTCTTTTGGTGTTAAAGCAAAAGTGAAGATAGAAGAGGGTTATCCTGTTTTGATAAATGATGTCGATTTTACCGAATCGTTGAGAAGTTATGCCAAAGATTATATGGGCGAGAATGCTGTTATGCCGATACCTCAGCTTATGACGGCAGAAGATTTCGCTTGGTATTCTCATAAGGTAAGGTCATGTATGTATCGTATTGGGACATCAAATCTTGAAAAAGGTATTGTTTCTAAGCAACATACGCCTACATTTGACATTGATGAGGATGCTTTGGAGATAGGGAGCGGTCTGATGGCATATTTGGCGATAGAAAGTTTGAGGTGAAATAATTGCATAAAAAATTTTCATCTCTCGTTTTTCATCTTCTGCCTTTTCTTATCTTTGTAAAAAAATTATATGAAAATATTAGTAACTTACGCTTTCGATGAGGAGCTGCTTCCTTTCGCCCTAAAAAATGTCGATATTACTTTTTTAAAGACAGGTATGGGTAAGGTGCTTTCGGCTTATAATCTGACGAAGGCTCTTTGTAAGGATAAATATGACCTGGTTCTTAATGTAGGAACATCGGGTACTCTTAATCATAATGTGGGTGATATTTTCGTATGTCGTCGTTTTGTCGATAGAGATATGGAAAAGATAGAACTTCCTAAAGTATGTTCCGATATCTCGTTCCCTGAGAAAGTGGGAATTGATTTTATAGATGATTATGAAAAAGTCGGAGTTTGCAATACTGGTGACAGTTTTGTGACTGAAGTCGGATATTTCAATGGCGATGTAATTGATATGGAGGCTTTTGCTCAAGCTCAGGTTTGTAAGGAAATGAATGTTAATTTCATTTCTGTGAAATATATCACTGATATTATTGGTCAGAATTCTGGTGAGATTTGGTTGGATAAGTTACGCGATGCACGAGAAGCGTTAAAAGAATTTTTTGTATGAATTTGTTAGATTGGCTCCCGATTACGAAGAAGGAAACAGACTTGCGCGGATGGACTGAGGTCGATATTGTTATAATCACAGGTGATGCATATGTTGATCATCCCGCTTTTGGTGCTGCCGTAATAGGTCGTGTACTTGAAAGTCATGGCTATAAAGTCGCTTTGATACCTCAGCCCAACTGGCGAGACGACTTGCGCGATTTCAAGAAATTCGGTAAACCTCGTCTGTTTTTCGGTATCTCAGCTGGTGCCATGGACTCTATGGTGAATCATTATACAGCCAACAAACGATTACGTTCCAACGACGCCTATACCCCTGGCGGCGAAGCCGGTTTTCGTCCTGACTACGCGACGATAACTTATTCTAACATACTCAAAAAGTTATATCCTGACACTCCTGTCGTTATCGGTGGGATAGAGGCTTCGCTCAGAAGAGTGACGCATTATGATTATTGGTCCGATGAGTTGAAACCATCAATCTTGTTCGATTCCAAAGCTGATATAGGTGTTTATGGAATGGGAGAACTCGCGATAGTTGAAATCGCCAACGCCTTAAATGAAAATAAAAAAATTGAGGATATTACTAATATACCTCAGACTTTCTTCCTGAAAAAGAAATCTGAGAAATTACAATCGGAATGGAATGATTTAATTCTCGCTTCTCATGAAGATTGTCTGAAAGATAAAAAAACTTACGCCTCGAATTTTAAAGATGTCGAGATAGAGTCGAATAAGAAACATGCAAACCGTCTGCTTCAAGATGTCGTCGATTACACCTTATATATTAATCCTCCGTATCCAACGATGACAGAGCAGCAGATTGACGCTTCTTTTGATTTGCCTTACACTCGTTTGCCTCATCCTAAATATGCGAAGCGTGGTGTCATTCCTGCATACGAGATGATACGTCACTCTATCAACATCCATCGTGGCTGTTTTGGTGGATGTGCTTTCTGTACGATATCGGCACATCAGGGTAAATTCGTGGCATCACGTAGTAAGGAGTCTATCATGAAAGAGGTGAAGCAAGTTGTGGAGATGGAAGATTTTAAAGGATATATTTCGGATCTGGGAGGTCCTTCCGCTAATATGTATCGTATGAAAGGCAAGGATGAAACGCTTTGCGAGAAATGTATCCGTCCGACTTGTATTCAGCCTAATGTATGTAAAAACCTAGATACCAATCATCATCCACTTATTGAATTATATAAGGAAGTTGATAAGCTGCCGCAAGTCAAGAAGGCTACCATCGGCTCTGGTATTCGTTATGATCTGTTTCTGACTAATGATGATCATTCTGGTAAATTAGGTTATGATGAGTATTTTGAGCAGCTTATGAAACGTCATGTCAGCGGTCGTTTGAAAGTCGCTCCCGAGCATTCTAGTGATGAGGTTCTACGTTTGATGCGGAAGCCATCGTTTGATCTTTTCGTAAAGCTGAAGAAGAAATTTGATAAGCTTAATGAGAAATATAATCTTAAACAGCAACTGATACCTTATTTCATTTCAAGTCATCCTGCATGTACTTTGGTTGATATGGCTGAACTCGCTGTCAAGACAAAGGATCTTGGATACCGATTGGAGCAGGTACAAGATTTCACGCCGACTCCTATGACCTTGGCGACGGAGATTTATTATTCGGGTTATGATCCTTATACTTTGAAGCCTGTTTTCGTTGCCAAGACGAAACAAGAGAAATTAGATCAGCAGAGGTTTTTCTTCTGGTATAAGCCTGAGAACCGGCAATATGTAAAAAATGCCTTACGAAAACTCGGTAAGGCATTATGGATTGATAAGCTTTTCAAGTATTAGATATTCAGCTTTTATTTGATAATCAAACGGAAGCCTGTCTCATAGTCGCGGTAGTGAATGCCTTGTCTGTAACGTGTTGTTACTCTTGCTTGTTGAGCGTTGGTTTTCCAGCTGCCTCCGCGGAATACCTTATAACCTTCGTTGTATTCTTCACCGACTGGATCTGTTACGGATGTTTCGGTATAATCATAATACCAGTCTTGACACATTTCCCATACGTTACCGCTCATATCATAGAGCCCTAATGCGTTAGGTGATTTCATTCCTACTTCATTTGATTTGTCGCAGTTGACCCAAGCTACCTCAACTAAATTGTCGCCGCCAGCATATAAAGCGTAGTTTGTTAAAACGCCGCCTCTTGCTGCAAATTCCCATTGAGCTTCTGTAGGAAGATCGAAGTTCAAGCCTGTATATTCATTTAATTTGCCGATGAAAGTTTCAACCTCTTTGAATGAGATTCTGTAGGCCGGATATTTGTCACCTTTGCCGTATTCTTCTTCCCATTGCATGTCGCTCTCATCATTTGGAGTGTCACCCATGATAGATTCCCAAAGTAATTGTGTAACTTCGTATTTGTTGATGTAGAACTCGCTTACTGTGACTTCGTGAACAGGAGCTTCTAAACTTGTCGCATTTTCATCGTAATTATGATATTCTACAGAGTCTTTCTGCGCACCCATATAGAAAGTGCCAGACTCGACTTTTACCATGTTAGAAATCATGTCTCTGACGGCATCCTTTTCCTTCTTGCCTAAATCACCAGTCCAATTAATGTCGAAACCATTGATGGTTTCATTTTTCGTGTTGTCTTTGTTGCATGACTGTAATGCTAAGACGCAACATATTAATATAAATACTTTTCTCATAATATTATGATAATGAATAATTTAATACAAATTTATAAGAGTTGTTACATCTGATGAAGCTATTTCCTCTTTTCGCTTGTAAAAATAATTATTTTTTTAATAGATATGACTTTAAAAATAAAAATCTTTTGTTTTAGACATTCCTTTTTTTTCATTTTTATTATCTTTGTGAAACAAAATCATATTAAGATGAAAAAATTGTTTTACGTGGACGCTTGTTTAAGAGAAGGTTCAAATACCAAGAAAATTGCCGATGCGATTTTTGACGAGCTTTCTAATAAATATGAAATGGAAACTGTCAGATTATCTGATTGTTCCTTCCCTATAGTTAACAATGATATTTTAAATGACAGAGCTAATGGTATAGTTCCTGAAGAGTATGTCGAAATGGCTAAAAAACTCGCTGCCGCCGACCGACTTGTGATAGCAGCTCCTTTCTGGGATATGAGTTTTCCAAGTGCATTGAAAGTCTTCTTTGAGAATATGTCGCTTTTTAATGTGACTTTTGCTAGCAATGAGAAAGAATGCTTCGGATTATGCAAGGCAGAGAAAGTTCTTTACATAACGACAAGAGGAATGAATATCAGTACTGGTGATGATTTGGAGCAAGCCACTCCATACATAAAAGCCTTAAGCAAACTTTGGGGGCTAGGCGAATTGTATGTCATCTCAGCACAAAATATGGATTATTGTACGGAAGAACAGAGAGAAGAAAAAATAAAAAATGCCATAGAAGAAGGATTGCAATTATGCAAAATATATTAAATATGGACAAGGAGATCGCTTTTAAAAAAATTCTGCATTATTGTAATTATCAGGAACGTTGCCAAAAAGAGATTTACGATAAGTTGAAATCTTTCGAACTTGAGGATGCTGATAAGTTTTTTATTATCAATTTTCTTCAAGAAGAAGGCTTTATCAATGATGAACGTTATTGTAGAACTTACGTTAAAAGTAAATTAAATCTTAAGAAATGGGGTATCAATAAAATTAAACTATCTTTAATTTCGAAAGGTATTGAAAAGCAAATTATTGATAAGGTTCTTTCTGAGATTGATCATGATAAGTATAAGGACGAACTTCTTAATATATTGAAAAATAAGAAGATTAATGAAAATGATTTATATAAACGTAAAGCTAAACTGTTGAGATATGCTCTTTCTAAAGGTTATGCTATGGATGATATTCTTGAGGTATTGAAGATTCTGGAACTATAATGGTATTGCTGTATTTTTTCATTTTTTTTATAAAAAATCAAAAAAACTTTGAAATAACAGTAAAATATCATACATTTGTGCCATCAATTATTAACTAATTTTAATGATATGAAAAGATTTTCTATTATTTCACTTATGTTCCTAGGTATTTTTGTTGGAACATTTTTTAAATCACAAGCTCAGAATGTTCAACTTTTGTATGATGCAGAGCGAGAATGTTTAACTTCTACAGTAGAAATGTTCAGACCAGATTCATTTGGTAGTACATTTTTCTTCATTGACATGAATTATTCTCCAAGAGTTACTGAAGCTTATTGGGAATTTGCTCGTGAACTTAATTTCTGGCAAGATAGTAAATTGTCATGGCTGTCAGTCCACCTTGAGTATAACGGAGGTATGAATACTGCGTTGTCTTTTAATAATGCATGGCTTGCTGGTTTGACATATTCTGGTCATTCTCAGGATTTTACAAAGACATGGTCGTTGTCACTTATGTACAAGGCAATTCCTGGTACAATTGGTTTGAATGGAAAAAAACAAGATCACAACTTCCAAGTGACAGGTGTTTGGGGTATTCAGTTTTTACAAGGATGGTGTTCATTTAGTGGCTTTATTGATTTCTGGAGAGAAGCTCGTCCATGGCAAGGAACAGAATATATCATGATTTCTGAACCTCAGTTATGGGTAAATCTTAATAAAATTAAAGGTATGGAAGAGGTTCGAATCAGCCTTGGTGGTGAGATAGAACTTTCGAATAACTTTGTGGAAAAAGGCTTTAAGGCGATACCAGCTTTTGGCGCAAAATGGACTTTCTAAAAAAAATAAGCTATGGAAATTTTAAAGAAATTATTCGGATTTGATGCTACAAAACATAATATCCGTACTGAGATTGTAGCTGGTATTACTACTTTTTTGACAATGTCATATATTCTTGCAGTAAATCCTTCGATGTTCGGACTTCTTGAAGGTATGCCAGCAGGTGCAGTATTCACAACTACAGCTTTGGCTGCAATCATAGGAACTTTGGCAATGTCATTATTGGCAAAACTTCCTTTCGGACTTGCACCAGGAATGGGTCTCAACGCATTTTTCGTTTTTACAGTATGTATGGGAATGGGTTACACATGGCAGTTTGCTTTGACAGCTGTTTTTATAGAAGGTATTATTTTTATTATTCTGACTTTGACTAACGTCAGGGAAGCTATTGTAAATGCTATTCCTAAGAATCTACGTTATGCCATCGGTGGAGGTATAGGTTTATTTATCGCTTTCATTGGTATGCAGAATGCAGGTATCATAGTTAATGACGACGCTACTTTAGTTGTTCTCGGCGACATTACTTCAGGTTCGGCACTTCTCGCATTGATAGGTCTTGTTATAACTGGCGTGCTTTATGCTTTGAATATCAAAGAGGCTGTCTAACAACAAAAAGTTAGGCAGTTTCTTTTTTTATGAGCAAAACTCTGGATTATTAACATATTTGAAGATTTTTCCATGAGGGTTCTGAGATTTTGTCAGAGCATTCCAAAATGCG
>SUWT01000026.1 GCA_015061335.1 Lentimicrobiaceae bacterium
ACATCAATATCGATAATAGTAAAAACAACAAGTTGACAGGATATAGAGTTTATGCCAACAATGAAATTGTAAAAGAAATAAAAGAGCCTTATATCGTATGTTATTTCGATACTGAATTTGAATCGGCGAATGATACCGAATATTGCGTGACTGCTGTATATGGCGATGTGGAGTCGGAACCTCTTTGTGTTGAGCATGTTTCTGTAGATGACATCGCATATTCATCAAGACTTGAAATTTATCCGAATCCGGCAAACGATTTCGTCACGATAAAGACTCACAACAATATTGGCGATTTGATTACAATTTCCGATATTTCAGGAAGAATGCTCATTACTGAAGAAGTTACAGCTGATGATATACAGATTAATATCGCTGATCTTGTCAAAGGTCTGTATATTATCAAGGTGGGAGATAAAAGCGAAAAATTGATAATAAGAGACTGAGATTCGTTTTGATTAGATATATGATGAAAAGCCGCTACTGAATAATAGTAACGGCTTTTTTATTTGTTGTTTTGGGATCGTTTCTTGTAATTATAAATTTCTCAGTTTTTCAGTTTCTCAGATTTAGAATCAAAGTTCCACTTTCCAGAGTCCGTGGAGATTGCAGTATTCATAGACTGCTACAGCTTTTTCTTCGCCGAGATGAACCACTGCTACTGGTTGGTCTTTTAGGTCAATGCGTATTCCGCCATGTTCTGTCTCTACGTAGATGAATGCGATGTGATGTTCTGGAAGCATTGGGTGATGAACGCTGCCGACTTCAATCTTTAAGATATTGTCTTGAAGATGTGTTACGACAGGAATATGTTTCTCGCCGCTTGCTTCTACAGTGTTAGGAATTAACTCTTCCATCTTCTCGCCACAGCAGAAAACCGGAACTTTTGAATCTACTATCTTTTCTATTACATTACCACAATGATTGCATTTATAAAATTTTGTTGCCATAATATTCTGTTTTTTTAATGTTTATAATTTTTTATTGTCTTTGTGACTTTGTGTCTTTGTGACTTTACGTCTTTGTGACCTTTTCGATTGCAAAAATATAACGAAAAACATCTCACGTCAAACAGATAATTTCGATATGATTATTGATGTTGTCGATGAAGGATGACGCTGACATTGTGGCTTCAAAAATTGAGACGTATTTATGATGTCTATGATAATTGACGTTATCGGGTTTTCCATATTATGGATGCGTCTCTGAATTTTGTGTTGGAATTTAAATAATCTGATAATTTATTAATTGTGTATATTTTTTTTAAAGAAATATTAAAAAAATACTTGTATATTTGAAAGTAAATTATAAACTTTGCAAGGCGTAATTGAGAAATAAATCAAGGTAAAAAAATATGAAATTTACATATTTTTTAGGTAAGAATAAGTTTGTAGAACGCGTGTCTCGTTAAACGATGTTTATCGGGAGTTGCTTTTTAAGAAATAAATCAGACTACTGATGAGGGGAAATGGGTTCTACCCATTGATGTAGGAAAATAATGAATAAATAGAACCCGCCTTAAATGATTGTGACAATGAAGAATATAATAAACCAAGCAACTACAAGCGCATTAAAAGCTGTACCTTTAGCGGTAATGCTTGCGATGAGCCCATTGAATAAGGTTCAGTCCGAAAATAATACAGTCAAAAACGCGGATAAAGATAAAACTGAAGTCGTTGCAACTCCGCAACAACCACAAAGACGGCTTATTAGTGAAAAGTATGTTAAATATAATGATGGACCTCCTGAAATATTATATTATTATGGGGATCGTGATGGTGATTTATCAACCTTTGAGCGTTTAGAAATAAATTGTTTACGTCTTACCAGCATTGGTAGTTATGAAGATTGGGATGCTAGTTATCAAATTTTTGCGGGGGGGTAAAAAGTTTAAATAATTATTCTTTTGATATTGTGGGCTCAGATGGTAGATCTCATGGTACATGGAAGTATTCACAGTTAATTATGGATAAAGGTGGTAATTCTAAACACGAGTATAGCCTTGCGTATCCCGGTGTTATAGAAGATGTTTTGGAAGATATGAATTCTCCTGCCAATAATACCGACTTTGAAATAAAAAATATTACAAGGCCTTTATATCCCGGTTATGGGGGGGCTAAGTTCGTATAGAGAACCTGATTTGTCTTGGATTCAAAAAGTTAAAGATACACCGTGTAACTTTGGTAATGTTTGTTTTGTTGCCGAAGCTCAAACGCAAGTTGGAAAATATGATATAGTAGCATTTTCTAATGATTCTGATAATGCAAATTATGAAACATTAATCTTTAAAAGGGATGATGGAGTAAAATTTAAACTTGACGGATTGCGTCAAATGGATATAGTTGTTAAAACTGATGATATTCGCTATAATGAAAACATTGTATTGAATGCAATTGATATAAGTTGGCCTAATGTTGGGGAATTTACTATCTATGATGATGAATTATTCAATGCTTTGTTAGATATGGCACAAAAGGATAAAGATAATAACAATGCAATACCTGTATTTGTTGAAACAGTTGATTGTACTGTTTCAGAATCTGGGACTTTCGGAAATAAATCAAATAAAATTGAAAGAATTTTGTAAATTATTGTAACGATATTTTAAAGTTTTAAAATCAAATGTCCGTTATATTTTTTAAAAGGTTATAGAGATAAAGATTAATTATGACATTTGAAAACAACTTATCAATAAAGAAAATAAATGTAGAGGTTAAATCTTCACCAACATCGGCTAAGGTTGTTAGTGATACGACGTCTTCTGATGTACCTATTATTAGAAAAAAAGAACCCTTAACACAAGAACAACGTACGCAGATGGAATTGATGGGTTTAGACCCGCAAAATGAAATTGCGAGTGTAGCCAATCATGAGCACCAACACGTAGAACATGAACATAATTTTGTTATTGATTTTGAATCTGATGAGTGGAAAAATGCTGATGCAGAAGGCAAAATGTTATATTTTATGACTCAAGGAGCCAAACAAAATTTTACGGAGGAAGCCTGGAATAAACTTTCAGAACGCGAGAAAAATATTGCAAGAGACAAGTTCTTAAATGAAGAATTTTCAGTTCATAACTCTGAATGGGAAAGCGCTGATGAAACAAAAAAATTGACAATTATTAGTGAATTTTTAAATGACAATATGTTGGCTGAAGATTTAAAAGATGACACTGTCTGAATTATTTGCCTTTAAAACTAATTCACCGGATGAATATGCTAAAGAACAAGATAGATTTTTTGCTGATAATAAAAAAATAGACTTGGTTGCGAAAAAAGAAAACGTTAAAACAGAACATATAAAAAAAAATCACGCTGCAAAAAATAATTATATAGCTAAACTAAAAGAATTTTTAGAGAATCATAATATAACAGAGGAAGAATTTTTAAAAAATGAAAATTTGATTTTAGAATATAATGAGTTATATATTAATATTAAGGAAAATAATACTAACTTTCATAAATCAGTAGTAAAAGAGCATCAATATCAACAATTAGTTACAAGTTTTTTGTCTGAAAAAGGATTGCAAAAGAAAGATTATTCTAAAAATCTGCAATTACAACTTGATTATTATGAATATTACAAAAATAAATATGGCGAAAATGCAATACCACCTTCACAAAAAGAAAATATTGCTGCAATAAACAAACTTAAAGAAGTTAATGGTAATAATTTAGAGGGAATTGGAGGTGGAACTAAATCCTTTCGCGAGATAATTACGACTGAAGATGGTTTGGAAGTATTAAATATTGCCAACCAATTAATTAATAATTCGGAAACTATTTCGGATGAAATGAAATAATTTTATGCACAAAATACTGTTGAATCTTTATTGACAGATGAACAGAGAAATGCTCAAATTGAAAATTTAAGAACATATGATAACGAATACTTTAACACAGGGATTAAAGATGGTCTTAACAATATAGCTAATCAAACATCCTCCTCAAGTGAGAGTTCAACTTCGCAGTCTGTTCAATATGGTGATTATTCTTATAATAATCCGCTCTAAACTCCGCTCCAAGCTATGCAAATAACACTTTCAGAACCTGCTCAAGACGTCAAAAATAATATCGACGACATGCTTAGCGGAAATATTTCTCAAGAAGCTTTGAACACATTCCTCGTTCTTATATTATTGGATTTTTTAGTATTCTTATCCTAATTTTTGTAAATAATCCTCAATTTTCAAATTCTCAGATTTTAAAAAAAACTGTTGTTTGCTGTCCGTTGTCTGTTGACTTTATTTATCTTTGCATAATCTATAATATTTCAGAAATATGAAAATGTCTTTCAAACCAGGTACTATGATTTATCCGCTTCCTGCCGTGATGGTTAGCTGCGGAGATAGTCCTGAAAATTTTAATATTATGACAGCGGCGTGGGTCGGAACTATTTGCTCTGATCCTCCTATGTGTTATGTGTCATTAAGAAAAGAACGCCTCTCGCATGAGATAATATCGCGTACAAAAGAGTTCGTCATCAATGTGACGACGGAAGAACTCGCTCGTGCAACAGACTGGTGCGGCGTACGTTCAGGTCGCAACTATAATAAGTTTAAGGAGATGCATCTTACGCCTGAACAAGGTCAAGTTGTTAAAGCACCTCTTATCGCAGAGTCGCCGCTTAATATAGAATGTCAGGTAGTGGAAGTGAAAGAATTAGGTTCTCACGATATGTTCATCGCTAATGTGGTGGCTGTCAATGGCGATACAAAATTCTATGATCCAAGTACCGGTCAGTTCCAACTTAACCAAGCCGACCTTATCGCTTATTCTCACGGGAAATATTATACATTAGGCGAAAAAATTGGAGGCTTCGGTTTCTCCGTCGATAAAAGAAGAAATAAATCTCACGTAGAGACACACGGACGTGTGTCTAATCAGAAATCTGCAAAGAAATAATTATGGATTATATTCGTATAAGTCAACAGTCAAAAGACAACGGACAACAGACCTTGTCAACAAATGATGTCAAGGAATTATTAAAAGATTGGATAAAATTGTATCCTAATTCTTTCGCCTCTGATGTGGAAATTAAGATTTATCAACTCGCTGAGGGCGATATTATAATTCAACTTCATGAGGATATGAGTTCGTTGGCAGTGGCGTTGCTGGTTCTTTATTTTAGGTCAACAGACAACAGACAACAGACAACAGACATTGTGTCTGCATACATATCAATAGATGATACCGAAGTCCTTTTAAAACAGAATATCGGTAAAAGAGCAAAGTTGTTTTTCAGACAACAGACAACAGACAACAGACAACAGTCGGCATCCGCATCAGTGAGTTTTTTATTAGACGATAATTACGTCTTGGATTATGACTTTGAAAGAAAACCGCAACCTGTGAAAGATTGTGAACTTAAATTTGAAGAAACAGAGTTTGCTTTGCCAGAAGAATTTGAATCTGTCGTTGTCGGTGATATAGTCAAAAAAGAAATAGATAAGGTACTTGAAGAAGAGGGACTCACTCCAAAGAAACTTATGTGGTATTTTATCTGCGGTATTTTTGGAACAGCGATAGGCTTCCTTATTGTTTATCTCACTGGGAAATAAATATGTTGATAGAATTTAAAAAATATATTGACAAGCATAATCTTATTGAGAAAGACGATAAGATTCTTCTTGCACTCAGCGGCGGTGTTGACTCTATGGTGTTGGCGAATCTTTTATTAGCCGTCAGCCGTCAGCCATCAGCCAATAGCCAAATATTCTTTGCGCATTGTAACTTCCATCTGCGTGGAGAGGATTCTGACCGCGATGAGAGCTTCGTCACCGATTTCGCAATCGAAAATAACATTCCGCTTTTCGTGAAGCATTTCGATACCGAAACATACGCGAAAGATAATTCTCTTTCTATAGAGATGGCGGCTCGCGAACTGCGTTATGCATGGTTCGAAGAATTAAGGAATTTACATGATATTAATAAGGTGGCTCTCGCTCATCATGGCGACGATCAGATTGAGACCTTCTTTATCAATTTTCTGCGAGGCTCAGGTATTAAAGGTCTCAAAGGAATGAAACCGCAGAATGACTTCTACATACGCCCATTGCTCTGGTCGAATAGAAATCAAATTGAGAAGTTCGCAAAAGAAAACGGTATTCGATGGGTGGAGGATTATACAAATAACGAGACTATATATTTAAGAAATAAAATACGTCATCAGATAATTCCGCTTTTCGATGAGTTAAAAGACAACGCACGTCAGAGTCTTAACTTCTCCATCAATTGCCTTTCCTCTGAAAATGAATTGTATAGATGTCTTATTGATGAAAAAATATCAGATATAGAATTTGTAAAAGACGATTACAGATATATCGAAAGCAGATATTTCATTCAAGATAACAATGGCAAGCAATTGCTCTTTGAATGGGTGAGAAGATTCGGGTTCAACTATGAACAAACGGAATCAATGTTCGAAGCGATGCGACTAGGTAAGTCAGGCGTTGTTTTTTATCCTTCTTCGATTGACAACAGACAACAGACAACAGACAACAGACTTTGTCCACATTTTGTATCAGGATTAATTGCGTCAGTACAAAAAGACAGAATCGAGATATTTAAAAATAATAATCAGGAAGAAGATTTTCAGATTCTCAGATTTTCAGATTCTCAGATTTTAAAACTCTCAGATTCTCAGATTCTCAGATTCTCAATTTTAGAAAATGATAATAACTTCCAACTGATAAAAGACCTATCCGTTGCTCAATTCGACATGGATAAAATCAATTTTCCTTTAAAATTACGTCATTGGAAAAAAGGCGATAGATTTAAACCTTTGGGAATGAAAGGATCTAAATTGCTGAGCGATTTTTTCAACGACTTAGGATTTTCTACTTATCAAAAACAGAATGTATGGATTATGGAAGATGTTAATGGATTGATTTTGTGGGTCGTAGGTTATAGAATTAATGATAAAATCAAGATTTCTGAGACAACGAGACATATTTTTCAATGTGAGATAAAATATTAACATATTTTTTCTATATTTGCGCATCTTGTGAAATAATGAGAAAAAGTATTAACTAATTATAAATCAATAAGCAAATCATGAAAAGATTTTACAAATTTTTGTTTCTTTTAGTGATGTTGGTTCCTTTTGTCGCCCAAGCACAAATTGTAGAACCTGTACAATGGTCTATAGAAACAGAGAGATTAAGTAAGAATGAATACAATTTGGTATTCAAAGCTGAGATTGAAGATGGATGGCATCTTTATTCGCAATACACTCCATTTGGCGGACCAATGCCTCTATATTTTGAATTTATAGATACTATTGGCATTGAACGTATTGGCGGTGTCGTTGAGCCAAAAGCTATTGTAAAATATAGCGATATCTTTGAAATTGATGAACATTTCTTCGAAAATGAAGTCGTTTTTACACAGAAGGTAAAACTACTTGATGATGTCGCTAATGTTACAGGTGCTATTAGTGGTCAGGCTTGTAAAGAACAATGTGTTCAACTTTCTTATGATTTCGAGATACAATTAGGAGAACCTGCTGTACTTGAAAATGCTGAAGAGGCATCAGTCGGTGGAGAAAGTCTTTTGGCTCTTATCATTGAAGCTATCATTTGGGGTTTTGCAGCTCTCATGACACCTTGCGTGTTCCCTATGATACCTATGACAGTGTCGTTCTTCTTACACGGCAGTGAAAGCAAAGCCGCAGGCCGCTTCAAAGCAATCATGTATTATGTATTTATTATAGCACTTTATACACTTCCAATTGCAGCTATCATCATGATAACAAGAATTATCGGTGGTGATAGTGTTACTGCTGATATCTTTAACTGGATTTCAACATCATGGGTAACAAATATCTTATTCTTCGTTGTATTCATGGTGTTCGCTGCATCGTTCTTCGGTGCTTTCGAAATTGTATTGCCAAGTTCATTGGTTAATAAGAGCGATAGTAAAACTGGCAAATCTGGTCTCGGTGGCGTGTTCTTCATGGCATTGACACTCGTCCTCGTTTCTTTCGCATGTACAGGTCCTATCGTAGGTACTGTCTTGATTAAAGCTACATCAGGTGAGTTCTGGACTCCAATCATCACTATCATGGTGTTCGCCATGGCATTCGGTCTCCCATTCGCTTTATGTGCTTTGTTCCCTTCATTGTTACAAAATATGCCAAAGAGCGGAGGATGGCTCAACTCTGTTAAAGTTGTTCTCGGTTTCGTTGAAATAGCTCTTGGCTTCAAATTCCTAAGCGTAGCTGACCAAACTTACCACTGGGGTCTCCTCGACCGCGAAGTCTATCTCGCAATCTGGATCGTGGTATTTACATTGTTAGGTCTCTACCTCTTGGGAAAAATAAAATTCGCTCATGATTCTGACGTTCAACATTTGTCAGTGTTCCGTCTTACATTGTGTATCATCGTTTTCACATTCGTGGTTTATATGATCCCTGGTATGTGGGGCGCTCCTCTTAAAGCTTTGTCTGGCTACTTGCCTCCTCAACAAACAATGGACTTCGACCTTAAACGTATTAACCAAGAAAATGCAGATAAGGTTATCGAATATGTTGACGCTAAGATGTCAAACCTCTCTGTTCAAACTGAACAATTGGATAAAAAAGTGTCTTCTGCAGTTTTATGTGAAGAACCAAAATATGCCGACATCTTCCACTTGCCTCACGGTCTTAATGGTTACTACGACTACGACCAAGCATTGGCTTGTGCTAAAGCTCAAAACAAACCTATCTACATAGACTTCACAGGTCACGGTTGCGTGAATTGCCGCGAAATGGAAGCTAACGTATGGAGCGATCCTCGCGTCCTCGAAATGTTACGTGACGACTATGTTATCGTAGCTCTCTACGTCGATGACAAAACAAAACTTCCTAAAGAAGAATGGATCATAGGTGCCGACGGTAAAGAAAAGAAATCAATTGGTCGTGTGAACGCCGACTTCCAAATATCTAAGTTCAATACAAACGCTCAACCTTACTACTGCCTCATGGGACATAATGGCGAACTCTTGGTTGACCCACGCGCATACGACTTGGATAGAGATGCTTTCGTGGATTTCCTGAAACAAGGTATTGAAAACTTCAATAACGGAGTGTCAGTAAGAAATATTTTTGAATAATCAAATCGAAAATTGAGAACTAAAAACTGCGAAGCTGATTTCTCGGCTTCGCAGTTTTTTATTAATTTTACATGTTACTGTTTTTTGAGACGTGTCAATGTGTGTACGCGTCTATATTTTTTTTTATTGTTTCGCAAAATGCTGATAAAAAGCGATGATTGTCTCGATACCTTTGAAGAAGTGATCTACTCTGTAGTTTTCGTTAGGTGAGTGGATAGCGTCTGAACCTAAACCGAATCCCATCAAAATAGATTTTATGCCTAATACTTTTTCAAATTCAGAGATGATTGGAATACTGCCGCCGCTCTTCATAGGGATAGGACGTTTGCCGTAGGTGTCCATATATGCTGCTTCTGCTGCCTTATATGCCGGCAAATCGATTGGACATCCGTAAGCCTGACCGCCATGTAATGGAGTGACTTTTACATCTACATATTCAGGAGCTACGCTTTCGAAATATTCTTTGAATAAGGCGGAAATCTTTTCGTTGTCTTGGTTAGGAACCAAACGACATGAGATCTTTGCGTAAGCTTTTGAAGGAAGAACTGTCTTGGCACCTTCGCCTGTGTAGCCTCCCCAGATGCCGCAGAGGTCGAATGTTGGACGAATACCGACTCTCTCTATTGTGGTGTAGCCTTTCTCGCCGCGTAATGCTTTCACGCCAACGCCGTTCTTATATTCTTCTTCGCTATATGGTGCCATGTTGAGCAATTCGCGTTCTTCTGCTGTTGCTTCGATGACGTCATCATAGAAACCTGGAATTGTGATGTGGTTGTTTTCATCCATAACCTTAGCGACCATCTCGCATAATGTGTTGATTGGGTTTGCAACAGCACCACCGAACAAACCAGAGTGAAGGTCGGCATTAGGACCAGTTACTTCAACTTCCCAATATGACAATCCGCGTAAACCTGTCGTGATAGATGGAGTGTCGTGGTCGATCATGCTGGTGTCTGATACTAAAATGATGTCAGCCTTGACTAAGTCTTTGTTAGTGACAATCCATTTGGCGAGGCTGCCTGAACCGATTTCTTCTTCGCCTTCAATCATGAATTTAACGTTGCAAGGCAAGGTGTTTGTCTTCACCATTGTCTCGAATGCTTTGGCGTGCATGAAAGCCTGACCTTTGTCGTCATTTGCGCCGCGAGCCCAAATCTTGCCGTCTTTGATGACTGGTTCAAATGGGTCGGTGTTCCATAATTCGATTGGATCGACTGGCATAACATCATAATGACCATAAACCAAAACTGTTGGTAATTTAGGGTCGATAATCTTCTCGCCATAAACTACAGGATTGCCTTCTGTTGGCATGACCTCTGCCTTGTCAGCACCTGCCGCTAAGATACTATCTCTCCAATATTCAGCGCATTTGATCATGTCGCCTTTATGTTCTGTTTGTGAACTGATAGAAGGAATGCGGATTAATCCGAATAACTCTTCTAAAAAACGATTTTCGTTCTCTTTGATGTAAGAATTTGTGATTTCCATAACTTAATTTTTTAGGACTACAGACTACGGACTACGGTCAACAGTCTTTGTCCATTCTTAATTATTTTTAATTAATATTTACTTTTATATTTTCAATTTTCCAGATTTTCAGTTTTTAATAAACGATATTTTTAATTATTTAGTCTGTGTCAGTGCCTGAATCAAATGTTAACAATTTCATATCGTTACCATCGAATACTGCGTAGGTGAAATCTCTGATCCAATTGCCAACGACGGTGACAACCGCATCGTTATCTACTTTATATTGCATTGGTTTGTGTTGATGACCGAAGACGAAATATTCCAATTCCGGATTGTCTTTTACACATTCTTGTGCGTATTTGTACAGACGTGTTTCTTCGATAACAGAATAGTAATTGCTCTCAGCTTCTTTTTTGAGTTTTTTGACTCTATGATTATGAGACCATTTTAAGGCTAGTCCTATCCCAACATCAGGATGGATCCATCTGAAAAGGAACTGATTAAACTTACATTCAAAAACTCTTTTTAAGAATTTGTATCCCTTATCACCAGGACCTCTTCCATCGCCATGAACAAGAAGGAAATTCTTGTTTTTTAATGTCATTATCATAGGCTCTCGATGTAAAATGATACCGACTTCTTTCTGCAGATAGTCGAAAGTCCATAAGTCGTGATTTCCTGCGAAAAGATAGATGGGAATTCCAGCGTCGATGAGCTGCGACAATTTTCCGAGAAGACGCACATATCCGCGTGGGATTACAGTTTTATATTCGAACCAAAAATCAAAAAGGTCGCCCATGAGAAAGATCGCCTCTGCATCGTTTTTGATGCTGTCAAAAAAATGAATTAACATGTTTTCACGTCTCTGACTATCCTGTAAATCAGGTACTCCTAAGTGAAAATCACTTAAAAAATATATCTTCTTATTCTCCGGCATCCTTTATGTTTTTAATGTCATACTTGTTAATATAGTTGATGATTTCTTCATCGAAACTGCCATTCTCTTCCTTATGGAATTTTATTTTTATAGGTATGTAAAATAAAGGGGTCTCTTCAAATTTTTCTAATAGACTAGTGCTTCTTAGTCTCATGACATCTTTCTCTGTAGTAACAATAAACTTGTTCTTTCCAATGAGATGATTGAATTTATTTATGATGTCGTCAATGTCTTTGTCTGTAAATATATGATGATCAGCAAATTGTATGACTGAAATATAATGGAAATTCCTTTTTAGATAATCTTCCAAAGAATAGGTGTTTGCTATTCCACAAAAGAGCAGGACTGTTTTAGCCTCTTTTATGTCAAAAGAAAATGCTTTCTTGCTTAATGGTTTAAAACTTTGATATTCTACATACGAATAAAATATTTTTTGATAGGGGAGTGCTTTTAGAACATCTTCTGTATCTTTTTTATAATATGGTGTCAAGACATTTGGAGATTTTGTTACTACTATTATGTCAGCTCTTCTAGCAGCATATTTTATATCTCTTAAACCTCCTGTAGGAATTAATATGTCTTTTTTATAAATATTATAATAGTCTGTTAATAAGATATTTAGACCAGGTTTAATCTTTCTGTGCTGATATGCGTCATCTAATAAGATAAGTTTTGGAGGATCTTTCATCTCAAGTAGTTTGTTCACTCCATCACATCTATTTTCATCAACGGCAACTTTTATTTTATCATATTTTGTAATGTATTGTAAAGGCTCATCTCCAATATCAGATGAGTTATGTGTCTTTTCAGCAAGTAGAAAGCCCTTCGTCTTTCGACCATAACCTCTGCTTAAAACAGCTACTTCATATTTATCAGATAATAAATTTAATAGATATTCTACATGAGGTGTCTTGCCTGTTCCTCCTAAATTCAAATTTCCAACGCAAATGCTAGGAATATCGTAGCCTTTGGAACGAAAAATTCCCCAATCATATAGTTTATGTCGTATAAATAAGACTATAGAATATAGAAACGATATGGGCAACAATAACTTACGCATAATGCTAAACTCTCAACAAATTTATAAAATATTTTTGTAAAAACAAAGTTAGAATGCTAAAAAAATGTATCTTAGCAAAAAAAAAGGATAATGTATAAAATTTCTGAGATTTTAAGTTATATAACCGATATAGCACCTTTGTATTGGCAGGAGGCTTATGATAATTGCGGTCTTGTAATTGGTGATGCTAATGCTATGATTGATAGGGTTTTAATTGCAGTTGACATTACGGAAGAAGTGATAGATGAAGCTATTGAGAACTCATATCATCTTATTATCAGTCATCATCCATTAATATTTAAAGGGATAAAAAATATCTTATCAGATAATACTTTGGGTAGAATTATTGTAAAGGCTGTGAAAAACGATATTGCTATCGCAGCCATGCATACAAATCTTGATAATAGTTTCTTTGGTGTTAATAGAATTCTTGCAGAGAAATTAGGCTTGAAACAGTTACGTATATTACATTCAAACAACGATTTTATATCTACTGGAATCAATATTAATAGTGAGATATTACAAGTAGGTAGTGGTATGATTGGCGTTTTTGAAGAAGCAATGTATGAAACTGATTTTTTGTGTCATCTGAAGAAAACTTTGAATATTGATGTGTTGCGACATTCAAAGTTGTTAAATAAATCTATAAAGACTGTTGCTTTATGTGGAGGCGCTGGATCCTTCTTGATTAATGATGCAAAACATTGTAAAGCAGATGTTTATATCACGGCGGATATGAAATATCACGATTTCTTCGATGCTGATAATGAGATTCTTCTCGTCGATGCAGGTCATTTTGAGACTGAACAATTTACAAAAGAATTAATTGCTGATATTATTTCCAAAAAAAATCCTAAATTTGCAGTCAAAATCTCTAGTGTAAAAACTAATTCGGTTCATTATTTTGTATAACAAATTAAATTTAATATATGGAAGATAACAGATTAAAAAATCACGAATCTGAAGAACAGATTGAAATTAGTGTTGAAAGAAAACTTGTTGAGTTATATACTTTGCAACAAATTGATACTAAGATAGATAAGATTCGTATTATCCGTGGTGAACTGCCTCTTGAAGTTCAAGACCTCGAAGATGAAATAGCTGGTATGGAAACCAGAGTTCAAAAATTTAACGAAGAAATAGAAAAGTTCTCCAAAGATGTTGCTGCATACAAAATTAAAATTAAGGAAGCTACAGCTCTTATAAAGAAATACGAAGAACAACAAAATAATGTACGTAATAATCGTGAATATGAATCATTGACCAAGGAAATTGAATATCAATCACTCGATATTCAATTGTCAGAAAAACGTATCAACGATTGTAATAAAAAGTCGGAACTGATTAAAAATTCTTTGGCTGAAACCAACAATCGTTTAGAGGAACGTAAAAATGATTTGGAACTTAAGAAATCAGAATTGTCATCTATTGTTGAAGAGACTGAGAAAGAAGAACAAGAATTGATAGCTCGTTCTAATGATAGTGAAAAACTCATAGAAGAACGTCTTCTAACAGCCTATAAACGCATTAGAAAAAATGCTCGTAATGGTTTAGCAGTTGTTCAGATTGAACGTGATGCTTGCGGTGGCTGCTTCAATAAGATTCCTCCACAACATCAACTTGATATTCGTATGCATAAGAAAATCATCGTTTGTGAATATTGCGGTCGTATCTTGGTCGATCAGGATATTGTTGATATGTACAATAATAATTGATTATATGAATGTTAAAAAAACAGGTTGCTCAACGAGCAACCTGTTTTTTTATTATCTGACCTTAAATTTAAATGTCATAACTATATTGTGGAAGTTTGTCCTTTCCTGAACTAAGTTTGGTGCAACCATATCGTAATATGCCGTATATTGAGAGTATAAGTTATAATCATTATCCTGGATGCTATACACGTAAGCCAGATCAAATGTGAAGAAATGTTTCGTATAACCTATACCGCAAGAGAAAGCGTCTCTTCTCAGATTATCGTCAGATATTCCGTATGGACTGCCATACAAAGCATAACCGCCTCTGAAACATAAGTTCTGATAACGCCATTCTGTACCTAAACGAATGTTCATTGTATAACTGAATGTATTATAAATATTGTTGTTATAATCTACATAGTTGTATATAGGTGAATATAATCTGATAGTTCTGTAATCTACAAATTCATAGTCTGCTGTTATCATACCATAGTTGCCAATGATGAAAGCAGCTCCTGCATTAGCTCTATATGGTGTTCTAAGAGAATAATTGAAGTATGATGTAGGCGTTAAAATAAAATCCTCTCCATGACCTCCTAAATCAGCTATTGTTTCAGTTTTCCAGGCATCTGTCAAATTGTATATTGTCGGTGTGTGGAACGCAGCTCCAATACGAAGCCATCGAGTAGGGTAGGCTAAAATACCTATTTTGCTGTTCAATCCCCATCCAGAAGTGTTGAGTATCTCTTCTTGAAGCCAATAATATGAACGTGAATCTATAACGAACTCTTCTTTATAATCACTGATCCTTTTACTGTACATATAAGGAAAATTGAGAGAAATACCAAAGAAAAGCTTATCGGAGATACTTAAACTAGTACTGAATGTCCATTCATTTGTTCCACCCCATGAGTTAACACCCTTACTTTGTTTGATGTCTCCTAAAGGTACTGGAGTAACTAAACCTTCAGAAGTGAAATCTATAAGGTAGAGTTGGTATAATGGATAGATATAAGTAGGTGAGTATTCTTCCAACATTCTAGAATTTTGAATGCCATTGTCTATAATCTCTTCAAAGTAAGCATCGATCAATGAATTTTCTGCATTGTAACCATTGATATAAATGTCGTTATTGTAATTGTTAACTCTGTTCATACCAATCGCCCATGTTGTCCTAAATACTTTATTTTGTTCAGGCTCAACGCAAACAATACCGAAGTTGTTGAATGATAACTTACTTTTTGTGTCTCCTGATAGGGTCCCGTTATAATTATCTTTTGTGTATGTGTTATATATAGATGGGGTGATTACAAAAGAGTTTGATCTATATAATCCTAATCCGGCAGGGTTGATGCTCATTGATGAGAAGTCACTGCCAACTGCACTCATGGCATTACCCATCGCCATACTCTTAGCTGTTCCTTGATAAAATGATGTGGATGCGTTATATACGTCTAATATATTTTGCCCACTGATATAAAATGGCACTATTGCCAATAATATAAAAAATATCTTTTTCATAATGTCTGTTTTTTATCGTCTGCCACCAATGCTTCTTCCTCCTCCTCCGCCGATGCTGCCACTTCTTACTCCGCCAGAACTTCTTGCACCGCTGTTAAAACTGCTGCTTCTAGAACCACTGCTAGATCTATTGATGTTTGTAGGATTACTCCTGTTGTTGCTGCTAGATCTGTTGATGTTGCTGTTTGTCGCACTGCTTCTGCTAGAATTAGTGCTGCTGTTTGGTCTTACGTATTCTGAACTGGAACGAACCTGACGATTGCTGTTAGCAGGTGTGTAAGACTTTCTGTCTGACGAAGAACTTGCGCTTGGTCTGCTAGGTCTGCTTTGTGAATTGGATACTCTATTATTAGCGGAAGTACGTGTGTTGGCAGAAGTACGTGATATGGATGAAGATGAAGATGATGGTCTTGTATTTATTGATGAGCCACTAGGTCTTTCGTTGTTGTTATTGCCTCTCGTTACAACACCTGCAGAAGATGGTCTGGCACCATTATTTGCTACATGTAATCCGCCGCTACCTCCACCTGGATGCGGGTTGTGTGGATGATGCCCACTACCTCCGCCCGGATGTGGATGATGTCCGTTAGGACCAGGATATGGAGGATAATAAGGATAATAATAAGGATAATAATATGGATTATAATAAGGATAATAGTACGGATTGTAGTATGGATAATAGTACGGGTAATAGTATGAAGGCCACCAGAAATCCCAAGTCAATGAGGTATAAATTGTAGTGCCAGGTATATAATAACCAAAACCTGTGTAAACGCCATATGGATAACCAACTCCTAAATATATGTCAACATTGTTGTCATCATAGTAATAATCATCATAATCATAATATGATGTGTTACTTCCTGATTGCGTGCCGAATTTCTTGATGCGATTAGCATAATCTTCATCATAATAAACCTCCGTTGTTGTATATACAACGCCATTAGTATCTGTTACGGATTCTGTTTTCTCATAAATAGGTTCCGATTTTACATTGCTTGCTTCCTCAGAATAATATGATTGATAATCATATTGTGAGTTGCTACTAATCTTATTAGTGCTGAAACTGCCATCGTTAGAAACGACCAGCTCTTTGTTACTATTGCCGTTATTGTCGTATGGAGAATAGTATGCATCGTCATTAATAACATTATTGCTTGAAGCGCATGATGTTAGCAATGCTACTGAACCGATGATAAAAAATTTGAAATTCTTCATTTTTATTAACTGTTAAAATTATAAACTAACACAATTTTTTACTAATTTTGCACACAGAAAATAATACAAATACTATACCAAAAAATCGATGGCAAAAGAATTAACAACACGTAAAGAAAATTATTCCCAGTGGTATAATGATCTTGTTACTAAAGCAGATTTGGCTGAAAACTCTGCTGTAAGAGGCTGTATGGTGATAAAACCATATGGTTACGCAATTTGGGAATTTATGCAACATGCTCTTGATAAGATGTTTAAAGACACAGGTCATGTTAACGCGTATTTTCCATTGTTTATCCCTAAAAGTTTCTTTAGTAAGGAAGCTAGTCACGTAGAAGGCTTCGCAAAAGAGTGCGCTGTGGTTACTCACTATCGTCTTAAAAATAATCCTAATGGCTCAGGCGTGGTAGTTGATCCAGATGCAAAACTAGAGGAAGAGCTTATAGTGCGTCCTACATCAGAAACAATTATTTGGGATACATATCGTAACTGGATTAAGAGTTACAGAGATCTGCCTATATTGGTGAATCAATGGGCTAATGTGGTGCGTTGGGAAATGCGTACACGTTTGTTCTTGCGTACTGCTGAATTCTTGTGGCAAGAAGGTCATACAGCTCATGCTACACGTGAGGAAGCTATGGCAGAAGCTAGAAAAATGCTAGATGTTTATTCAGAATTTGCTGAGAAATATATGGCTCTTCCTGTCATACGCGGTATAAAATCAGCTAATGAACGTTTCGCAGGTGCCGAGGAAACATTCTGTATAGAAGCTATGATGCAAGATGGTAAAGCTCTTCAAGCTGGTACATCTCACTTCTTGGCTCAAAACTTTGCAAAAGCATTCGATGTTAAATTCTTGAATAAAGAAAATAAACTTGAATACGTATGGGCTACCTCATGGGGAGTATCAACACGTCTTATGGGTGCTCTTATCATGGCTCACTCCGATGATAATGGACTCGTACTTCCTCCTAAAATAGCTCCTATTGAAGTGGTTATCGTTCCTATATACAAAACCGACGAACAAAAAGAAACTGTACTTGACTATTGTGCTAAACTTAAGGAACGTCTCGAAAACAGAAGAATGCGTGTTAAGTTCGATGATCGAGATACACAAAAACCTGGCTTTAAATTCGCTGAATGGGAACTCAAAGGCGTGCCTGTACGTATAGCTGCCGGACCTCGTGACGTGGAAAATAATTCAGTGGAAATAGCTCGCCGCGATACTCTTGAAAAATCAACGGTCTCTATTGATAATATCGAAAATTATATCAGTGAATTATTAGAGGAAATTCAAAATAATATCTTTAAGAAAGCTCTCGACTTCCGTCAGTCTAAGACAGTGAAAGTGGATACATGGGATGAGTTTAAGGAACAAATCGAAAAGAATGTGTTTATTTACGCTCACTGGGATGGTACATCCGAAACAGAACAGAAAATTAAAGATGAAACAAAGGCTACCATTCGTTGCATTCCTTTAGATGATGACTTCGAAGAAGGTACTTGCATATACTCCGGTCAACCTTCTAAACGAAGAGTGATATTTGCAAGAGCTTATTAATATGATATAAAAAGCCTGGGACTAGTCTCAGGCTTTTATCATTCTTATCATCAGATAATACCACATAGATGGTATAAAACCCTGGCACCAACATTGCCGTCCCACTCGTCATCACCAGGCGAAACCTCACAAAGATCAAAACCAATGATTTCTTTGCCGCTTTCCTTTACCTTGTTCAAAAGATACATCAACTCTTCATATTCCATGCCCCCAGGAACAGGAGTGCCTGTATTAGGACATAATTTAGGATCTAGACCATCAATGTCAATTGAAATATATACCTTGTCAGGAAGTTGTGATATAATGTCTGAACATATATCTTTCCAGGTACATCCTTCATAAAGCTTTTTACGATTGTCACGATCATAAAAAACAGAAATACGCCCTTCAGAATTCCTGATGATCTCTTTCTCCTGATGACAATAATCGCGAATAGCGACTTGGACGAGCCTCTCTATGTTGTCGTACTTCATGACATTATAGAAAATTGAAGCGTGAGAATATTTAAATCCTTCAAATTCAATCCTTAAGTCACTGTGAGCGTCGATATGTATAATGCCATATTCTTCTCCAATCTCATTAAAGTATGTGTGATAGGGTAGTGGTATGCTGTGATCTCCACCAAGAAGTCCAACTTTCTTGCCTAGCGACTTCCAATATGCAATTCTTTCTTTTAACCATATAAATAAGGTGTCGAATCCCTTTTCTATTTTGGTATATTTATTTTCATATCTCTCAGGATTCTCATCAATATCGCCACTTTCTATAGCGTCAATGATCTCTTCGCTGTCTGGAATTAAAGATGTATGTAGTTCGCGTAACTCCTGAGGGAACTCGTCCATCCATATTCCTTTTTCCCATAAATTGGGATAGTCGTGATGACAAAGATCTACTTGCATGGAACCATCAAAGACAGCTTGAGGTCCATTGACGGTGCCTCGATTGTAACTGGTTGTAAGCTCCCATTCTATAGGGATAATAATTATCTCGGCTTCTTCCGCAGTACATGGTAATCCATAAATGCCAGATCCAAGTGCTGCTGCTGCATTAGGGTCAAACGTGTTATTTTCCATACTTTTTTATGCAAACATACGCAAAAAAAATGACAATTTTTAGTTTTTTTTGTATTTTTGCATTATTAATACTAACAAACATACTTGAATATGAACTTTACATCAGTAAACAAGATTTTTGAGAGGTCATTAAAAGATAACTGGGATAGACCTGCGATCTCTAATTATCAAGGTGTTACACTTCATTATAGAGACCTGGCGAGAAGAATAGCAAAATTACACATCATGTTTGATGAATGTGGATTGCAAAAAGGTGATAAAGTGGCTCTTTGTTCTAGAAATCAAGCTAATTGGGTGGTTTCATTTCTTGCTACAATGACATATGGTGCCGTAGCGGTTCCTTTGATGCATGAATTTAAACCAAGTAATATTCATCATTTGGTTAATCATTCTGAGGCCAAGATCTTATTTGTGGATGAAGTAATATGGGAAGGTTTGTCGGAAATTGACATGTCGGATCTTCAAGCAGTTATACAAGTTAATACCTTCAAGCTTTTGTATGCCGCAAATGATAAAATCACAAGATCGCGAGAGCATCTCAATGAACTTTTCGGAAAAGTATATCCTATGGAATTCTCTCCAGAATCTATAAGTTTTTACGAGGATTCATCTGAAGAGTTGGCAATTATCAATTATACATCAGGTACATCAGGCTTTTCAAAAGGGGTGATGCTGCCTTATCGTGCAATACGTTCCAATATGGAATTTGCGGAGATAGTTTTACCTCAAATCAATAATACTTCAAGAATAGTGTCAATGTTGCCTTCCGCACACATGTATGGACTTATGTTTGAGGTCTTATATCAGATTACAAAAGGATGTCATGTGTATTTCTTGTCACGACTTCCAAGTCCTAAGATCATCATGCAGGCTCTTTCAGAAGTAAAGCCTTCATTGGTTATAGCAGTACCCCTCATTATCGAGAAGATATATAAAAGCAAAGTTAAGCCTGTTCTTGAAAAATCTGGTATTAAGTTTGTGATGAAACTTCCTGGTTTGGAACAGGTTGTGATGAATAAGATAAGGACTGAACTTATTAATGCTTTCGGTTCTGAATTTTATGAGGTTATTATAGGAGGTGCAGCCTTTAATAAAGAGGTGGAGGCATTCTTTAAAAAGATGGAGTTTCCGTTTACAGTGGGTTATGGCATGACAGAATGTGCTCCAATTATTACATACGATGATTGGAAGACTACAAAATTATATTCATGCGGTCGTATAGTGCCGAATATGGAGATGAAAGTTGATTCTTCAGATCCTCAGAATATTCCTGGTGAGCTTCTTGTCAGAGGCGCTAATGTGTTTTTAGGCTATTTTAAAAATGAAGAGGCTACTAATGAAGTTCTGGATGCTGATGGATGGCTTCATACTGGCGATATGGGGATTATTGATGCTGATGGGTATCTTTTCCTCAGAGGTCGTTCAAAATGTATGATTCTCGGTCCTTCAGGACAAAATATTTATCCTGAGGAGATAGAGGCTGTTCTCGACACCCGTCCTTATGTGCTGGAGTCATTGGTAATTGAGGAAAATGGAGGATTGACAGCTCTTATTTATCCCGACTTCGATTTAGGTGCCAAAGATGGCATGAGTCAAGCCGCTTTCATAAAGTTTATGGAAGATTCTTTGCCAGAAGTCAATAAGGAATTACCTAATTATGCTAAGCTGAAGAAAATAGAAGTGATGTCGGAGGCATTTGAAAGAACACCTAAGAAGAGTATCAAACGTTACTTGTATCAAAGAAATAACTAAAAAAATAAAACCTCAGAGCCTTAAAAGATTCTGAGGTTTTTTCTTTATTTGTTTTGTCGATTATTCACCTTTGTAGAAAGGAAGTTTTACTATTGTTGCAGGGATGAGTTTTTCTCTTATCTTGATGTAAATCTCGTTGCCTAATTTGCAGTGAGCCTTAGCAACATAACCCATGCCGATAGCTTTCTTTACGGAAGGTCCCATTGTACCTGATGTTACTTCACCGATAACATTTCCTTCAGCATCACAGATTTCGTAACCATGACGGGCTATACCTTTGCCTGTGATTTCAAAAGCACGTAATTGACGTGTAACACCCTCTGTCTTATGTTTTTCGTTTAGTTCACGATCGATGAAATCGTTGCCATCAACGAATTTTGTGATCCAAGCCAAGCCTGCTTCTATAGGAGATGTCGTGTCGCAGATGTCATTGCCATACAAGCAGAATCCCATTTCAAGACGTAATGTGTCGCGTGAGCCTAAACCTGCAGGTTTAATGCCGAACTCGGCGCCAGCCTCGAGGACTTTCTTGTAAATATCTACAGCTTTGTCGTTTGGCATGTATATTTCACAACCACCTGAGCCTGTATAACCTGTTGTTGAGAAAATAACATCCTTAACACCAGCAAATTCTAAGATCTTGAATGTGTAATATTCCATATCCTCAACAGTTGTTTCGGTGAGTTTTTGCATAGCTTTCAATGCCAAAGGACCTTGAACTGCCAATTGTGACCATTGGTCACTTTCGTTGATGAATTCAACGCCGAGTTCCATGCCCATCTCTAATGCTATAGCCGACATCCATGCCCAGTCCTTGTCAATGTTAGCAGCATTAGGAACCATGAAATATTCGTCTTCAGCGATGCGATATACCAACATATCGTCAACAATACCGCCTTTGCCGTTTGGAAGACATGTATATTGAACTTTTCCGTCTGTCAAAGCAGCGACGTCATTTGTTGTGCAACGTTGTACAAAAGCAAAAGCCTTAGGACCTTTAGCACGGAATTCTCCCATGTGTGAAACATCAAACACGCCAACACCTTTACGTACTGTTTCATGTTCAATGTTTACGCCTTCAAATTGAACAGGCATGTCGAAACCTGCAAAAGGAACCATCTTAGCACCCATCTCACGGTGCATCTCGTTAAAAACGGTCTTTTTTAAATTTTCTGTGTTTTCCATAATATTATGTATAACTTAAGTTTTGTTATCTTGAATGAATTACAGACTACAAAAATATAAAATTATGTTTAATAATTATATAAATTGTTTTTTTTTATTTTTTGCTCCTGCGCCATCGAAAAAGTAGATGAGAGGAGACAGTAAAAAACAAAATAGATTATCTTTGCAAAATAATTATTGTATGATGAAAAAATACCTTTTTATATTATTTGTTGTTCTGTCAATAACAAGACTTAATGCCGCATACATCCTTATCCCGATGGATGAAACCCAAACTAATCACCTTAAAGCTTACGGTATAGCTTATTGGGTGCTTGAACGCGAAGTGGAGATAAGCTGGTTGCTCAACTATAAAGGCGGTAGCTATCTTATTCCTTATCATGAAATGTTTGAACGGGAATGTAAATTGCGTAATGTCTCATTTAATGTGATAGCCGATGTTCAGGCAGAAGGAATCTTAGCCGAAATAGCTGATCCTAGTGTGAATATGGATGAAATGAAATTACAGAAAGTACCTCGACTGGCTGTTTATGCGCCCAAAACAATTTTGCCTTGGGATGATGCCGTCACTCTTGTGTTGACATACGCTGAAATACCCTACGATATTATATATGATGATGAGGTCTTAGAAGGAGTGCTGCCTACTTACGACTGGCTGCACATGCATCATGAGGATTTTACTGGTCAATATGGTAAATTCTGGGCTCGCTATCGTAATTATCCTTGGTATCAGGAAGATGTGAAAAAACAGGAAGAGACGGCGCAGCGTCATGGATTTAATAAGGTGTCGCAACTTAAACTGGCTGTGGCTAAAAAAATACGTGATTTTGTGGCTGGTGGAGGTTATCTTTTTGCAATGTGCTCCGCCCCGGATAGTTATGATATTGCACTTGCCGCCGATGGCTTGGATATTTGCGATGTGATGTTTGATGGTGATCCTATCACACCAGGCGATCCTCAACGTCTTAATTATGACAACTGCCTGGCATTCACAGATTTTACCGTCTCTGTTAATCCTCAGGAATATGAAGTGTCTAATATCGACATAACTTTAAATCGACCTAAATCCGTAAAAGAAAATAACGACTATTTCTTGCTTTTTGACTTCTCAGCCAAATGGGATCCTGTACCTACAATGCTTACCCAGTCACATGAGCGTCTGATAAAAGGATTTATGGGACAGACAACAGCTTTCGATAAACGTTATGTCAAACCAAATGTTATAGTATTAGGTGATAATGCAGCCATAGAAGAGGATCGTTATATTCATGGTAATTTCGGTAATGGATTCTTTACTTTCTACGGAGGCCATGATCCCGAAGATTACCAACATCTGGTAGGAGATCCTCCAACAGAATTAGATATGTATCCTAATTCTCCAGGATATAGACTTATTTTGAATAATGTGTTATTCCCCGCTGCAAAAAAGAAAAAGCAGAAAACTTAATTATATTATAATTTTTTTAAAAATGCAATCTCATAATGATAAAATATATATCTTTACAAATCAAAAAAAAATTATCATGAAAAAGTATTGTTTTTTGCTTTTGTTTGGTGTAATATATTCATTGTCAAATATTTATGCCCAAAACGTCAGCTTGGATAAAGCTAAGTGTATAGCTGAACTTTTTATGAAAGAAAGCACTGCACTAGGTGAAGAGAAAACTTCTGTCACTTCAAAACATGTTTCAACATTCACAACCAAAGATGGAACACCTTCAATATATGTTTTTAATCTTGATGGAGGGGGTTTTGTCCTTGTCTCTGCTGAAAATAGAGTGAAACCGATTTTGGCATATTCCACAAAAGGTTACTATGACGCTTCAAATGTGGCTGATGGGTTCTATTATACTATCTCTTCATATAATGAAGAAATAGAATACGTAAGAAATAATCGCATCTCTGCAACACAAGATATTATAAGTGAATGGGAGACCGTAGAAAAGAGTGGTCGTATCTCAGAAAAAAGAAATAAGTCAGTAGTGGAGCCATTGGTAGAAACAACATGGAATCAAAATTATCCGTACAATATGTTGTGTCCTGAAGATGAACTTGGGAATGGAGGTCACGTATATGCAGGATGTGTAGCTACTGCCATGGCTCAAGTTATGAGATATTGGAATCATCCTGTAAATGGATATAATTCACACACTTATACTCCATACGGCTATCCAACTCAAACGGCTAATTTCTCTGAGACTACATATAATTTTGAAAATATGCCTTTATATGTTGACTCTTTAAGTACTGAAGAAGAAATATATGATATCGCTTTGTTGCAATGGCATTGCGGTATTGCAGTTGATATGATGTATGGTAACGATGGTAGTGGCGCTTATTCTGACGATGTTCCTCAAGCAATATCACAGTATTTCGGATACAATTATGGTAGTTTGGAATATCATTGGGATTACTCTAATGAACAATGGGCTGAAGCTCTAAAATCCGAATTGGATATGTCTCGCCCTCTTTATTATTCTGGTCAGGATGATAATGGTAATGGCGGTCATGCCTTCGTATGCGACGGTTATGATGAGAACGATTACTTCCATTTTAATTGGGGCTGGGGTGGCCGCGATGACGCTTACTGCGCTATTGGTGCACTCAACACAACAAAATATGCTTTTAATTGGATGAATGCTGCAATCTTCGACTTCTATCCTCGCACTGATTACTATTTCTCCCGCCCGGAAAGAGTCTCCGATATGAACATAACTGAACTAGAAGGCGAAAATGGCGTAGTGCTGTCATGGACAAACCCTAGCTTGAATATGAATGGTGAAACCTTGTCTTCAATCGAAAAGGTGTTCGTGAGAAGAGACTTTACTAATATCGCGGTTCTGACTGACGTTGAACCTGGTGAGACAATGACATTTACTGACGAAATAGGTGAACCTGGATTATATGAGTATTCAATTTATGCTACCAATGATATCGGTAATGGTAAGCCTTTATATCAAACAATTCTTGTTGGTGATAAATGTAACCTTCTTTTTGAAATGAATGATGAAGGCGGTGATGGATGGAAAGGCGGTAGCATCTCTGTATTTAGTGATAATCAAAGAATTGCAGTGATAACATTACATGATGGAGCTTCTTTGACAGAAGAAATTCCTTTGCTGAAAGGTGATCTTACCTTCGTATGGAATAAATGCTGGTATAAAGACCAATATTATACATGCGATGAGGTGTCATTTAAAATCAAAGACTTGGAAGGCAATGTCTTGTATGAAGATGGTGAGGATATAGAACCAGGCATTCTTTTCGAATATAATAACGACTGTATCAGTTGCGCCCGCCCGAATAAATTAAGAGGAGAATATGTGATGCAGGATGGTAGTTTTGGCGCAAAACTATATTGGAACCTGAATTCAGATAATGTTCAAAAGTTTAATATATACAGAAGTTTGGATAATTCCAATTATGAATTGATAGCCGAAGTGAACGCAGATACACAAAATGTAGAATATGAATATTACAATGAAGAGAATGAAATAGGCTCATACTATTATAAAGTGATGGCTTATTATGATAACTCTGGCGAAACATGTGAATCAGAACCTGCATTGACAGAATCAGGTGATGATTTCGTCATGATAGATATTACTTCATTGACAGAAACGATTAATGATGTAAAAATCTATCCTAATCCAACAGAAGGAAAATTCTTTGTACAAGCTGATAATATCAAAGAGATCAGCGTGTATAATCTCGTAGGTCAAGAGATTATATCTTATATTGTTGATAATGACAATTGTACTATAGATTTGTCTAACTTTGATGAGGGTATATATTTTGTGAAAATCAACACATCTAATAATAGCCTTACAAAACGATTGATTTTAGCTTACTAATTAAATTTAAATAATACAAGATGAAAAAATGTTTACTTTTCGCTATTGTCCTTCTTGTTTCTTTAGGACAATTGTTTGCAGCTCCGGTCGATGTTAATACAGCGCAGACCTTAGGAGAGAAATTTGTTAAAGCAAATATGAAAACTCTCAGAGATTTTCAGAAAACAGAGCATGTATATACTCTTAGCGATGGACAAGGTAATGCATGTTTGTACATTTTTAACATTGATGACAGAGGTTATGTCATAGTTTCTGCCGATGATAGAGCAAAACCTATTCTGGCTTATTCGGAAGAAGGTGCTATAGATGTCAATAATATTCCTTCTTCAATGTCATATTATTTAGAACATTATATGAATTCTATTTCATTTGTCATAGAGAATAATATTGAGGCTACTGAAGATATTGTAAATGAATGGAATCTTGTTAGAACAAAAGGTGTTGTCATGGAAAAAGGTCTTGGAAGATCAGTTGAGCCTTTGGTAAACTTGTTGTGGAATCAGGATTATCCTTACAATTATTATTGTCCTACCGCACCAGGCGGTCCTGGTGGTCGCGCTTATGTTGGTTGTGCTGCTGATGCTATGGCAATGCTTATGAAATATTGGAATTATCCTGATGCAGGAGTAGGCGAGCACTCATATATTCCACCAGGATTCCCAGAACAATCAATTACTTTGGGCGAAGAATATGATTGGGATAATATGCCAATTCAAATTTCATCATCTTCACCACAAAATCAAATTCATGCGATAGCAATCTTGATGTATCATTGCGGTGTAACTATTAATATGGGTTATGCAGCTGATGGTAGTGGCGCTTATTCAGAAGATGTTCCTGAAGCCATGAGCTCTCACTTCAAATATACGGAAGAGATGCGTCACGAATATCGTGATACATATACTAAAACTGAATGGGAAGACATGTTGATTTCAAACTTTGATCAAGGATTCCCTGTGTATTATGCGGGTCAAAGCAATTCAAGCGGTGGTCACGCTTTCATTTGTGATGGATATAACGAAAATCGTTACATACATTTCAACTGGGGATGGTCAGGATGGGCTAACGGATATTTCGCTATCGATGCTGTAAATCCTCCAGGATATAATTTTAGCAGTTCTCAAAGAGCTATTATCGATTTCTTACCGGATTATGTATATGATAATATGGTATCTGCTGCTGAAATAGAAGCGGAAACAGATAACGCATATTCAAACAAAGGTATTATCAAGGCTGTTGTTCCTACAGAATCCATCACTGGAGAACCTCTCGAGAAAGTTGATGAAATGGTATTAATGAGAAATAATACTATTGTTCAAACAATAGAAAATCCTACTCCAGGTGAAGTATTATATTTTGAAGACGAAGTGCCTGATTATGACTGCTATGACTATGTTGTTTATGGTGTTGCAGACGGTGTCAAAGGTCGTTTCTCTAATATTAAATTACAATATGGTCCAAAATGTTCATGGAAACTTATTTGTACAACAACAAACTTCCAAGGCTGGAACGGTGGAAAAGTGCAAATACTTAACTCGTTTGGAACAGTTATAGATGAAGTTACAATGACATCATCAACACCAACAAGTGAGGTTATTGCTATGCCAGAAGGTGAAATCTCATTAAAATGGGTTGCACCTACAGCAACAGTAAGTTCATTGTCAATAAGATTGAAAGATTCTTCAAATGAGGAAGTTTATGAGTATTCAGGAGCATCATCAGGATTGACTTCAGGAGTTATTTTCTCCACAGAAAACACATGCGAAGGCTGCGATTCTCCTGATAATATCCAAGGTGAATACGCTATGCAAGATGGTAACTTCGGAGCTTTGATTTCTTGGGAAAATGGTGGTGAACCACAATCATTCAAGATTTATAGAAGTGAAGATGGTATTGAGTATGAAGAAGTTGGAAGTGTAGATCCTTCACAGCATCAGTATTTCGATGTCGTAGCTGCTGGTTCATATTATTACCAAGTCACGGCTTATAATAGCCATTGTGAATCACAACCGGCTATGAATGGTGATGTTGATTATGTTATAGTTGATGTTACATCAGTAGAAGAAAATATGTCAGCTATGATTTATCCAAATCCTACTTCAGATGTATTGAATATCAAGATGGACGAGATTTTGACGATATCAGTATATAACACTGTAGGACAACTGATTATGTATCAAGAAGTTGATGCTGATGAATGTGTCTTGAATATGAATAATTTGAATAGTGGTGTCTATATGGTTAAGATAGTCTCTAGAAATCATGAGATGATAAAGCAAATCGCGGTGATTGACTAAGCAGGAGCTATAGAAATATGTGGCGGTTTTATGAATTCATAAAACCGCCTTTTTTATTTGTAACATGCTGAATTTTAGGATGTTATGAATATTTGTAAAAAGAAAAGTCCTTTTTTGTTAAAATATAAGAATTTTTTAGTAAATTTGCGAGCTAAATAAATTAAAATAAAGGAATTATAAATTAAAATTAATCAAATGAAAAAATCCCTATTATTAGTAGTTATCCTTTTGGCTTTCAATTCATTATTTGCAGGTCCTGTGGATTCTGAATATGCAAAGTTCTTAGGAGCAAAATTTGTGAAAGCAAATTTTGAACAAAGACAAAATTCAGCTCTTGATTTAGCATACACTGTTAAATCAGATGCAGGTGATCCATGTTTCTACGTTTTTAACGTATCAGACTATGGTTTTGTGTTCGTTTCAGCAGAGGATTGTGCTCGTCCTATCCTTGGTTACTCAGAAAATGGTGCTTTCGATCTTGAAACAATGGCTCCAGGTCTTGGATTTATGATGGAAGAATACAAAAACGCTATCACATATGCCATCGAAAACAATGCTGTAGCAACAACAAATATTGCTGCTGAGTGGAAATCACTTGAGAATAGTGGTAAAGTAAAGCCTGCAATGAGAGGACAAGGCGTTGGTCCATTATGTACAACAAAATGGAATCAATCATGGCCTTACAATAAATTCTGTCCAGAACAATCAGCAAGTTGGGCTTCAAACGGTCACGTCGTTGTCGGTTGTGTTGCAACTGCAATGGCTCAGCTTATGAAGTATTGGAATCATCCAATTCAAGGTGAAGGTACACATACATATTATGCACCATTATACGGCGAACAAACTGTAAACTTCGGTGAAACGACATACGATTGGGAAAATATGCCTAATACAATTTCTTCTACATCTCCTGAAGTTGAAATTGATGCAGTTGCTCTCTTATCATATCACTGTGGTGTTTCAGTAAATATGCAATATGACGTTACTGGTGATGGTAGTGGTGCTTTTTCAGGTGATGTGCCTGAAGCAATTCAAAGTCACTTCCGTTATGCACCTTCACAACACGAATCAAAAGGCAATTATGAAGTGTGGTTGACAAAATTAAGAGAAGCTATCGACATGCGTCGTCCTGTTTATTACTCAGGATGTTCAACAGGTGGTTGCCATGCTTTCGTATGTGATGGTTATGATGAAAACGAATTATATCACTTTAACTATGGTTGGGGTGGTTCTAGCGATGGTTATTTTGCTCCAGACGCTATAGAATATAACGTTAGCCAAGTTGGTGCTATCTTTAATATGATGCCATTAGATGTTTATAACAACACAGCTTCAGCTCCTACAAATTTATCAGTAGTGCCAGGTGCTAATAATGCATTGACAGCAACATTAACATGGACAAACCCAACAACATCATTGAATGGTTCAAGTCTTTCATCTACAATTGAGAAAGTTGTTGTTGAGAGAAACGGTAAAATCATCCACATTGAAGAAAATACAGCTGCAGGTGCAACAGTGACATTCCAAGATGAAGACGTTCCTTGTTTCAGCAGTTTCGACTATCAAGTTTATGCTCTTATAAACGAAGCTCATGGTGCTATTGCTAAAGTTGAAGACGTTAAATTCGGTCCTACTTGCGATTGGAAATTGATGATCCAATCATCAGTATTCCAAGGTATGAGAGGCGCTTCTATATCAGTATATGATGCAGCAGGTGCTTCTTTAGGTACTTATACAACAACAAATTCTTCAATGAATACATTTGAAATTGCTATGCCATTGGGCGGTCCTAACTCATTCACATGGTCAGCTCCTTCAACAAATCAAGAACATTATGATATTTCAATTATGATTAAAGATGCTAATAATCAAGTCGTTTATGAATATGATGGTAGTACAAGTGAATTAGCAGTAGGAACATTCTTCAAAATGGAAAATAATTGCGGTAATTCAGGAAGCTGTGAAGCTCCTTCAACATTACATGCAGTAAAAGATGGTGAAAACATCGTATTGACATGGGAAGGTGGTGCTAATCCTTATTATGGCTACAATATCTATCGTGATGGTCTTCTCTACAAACTCACTACAGAAACAACATTCACTGATGAAGATGTTCCAAACGGTGGTCATTGCTACTATGTGACAGCATTATGTGAATCAGGTAATTCAGCAGCATCCAATGAATCATGTGCTGTAGCAACAGATGGTTGTGATCCTGCAACAAATCTTTGGTTTGAACTCACATCAAATATGAAACCAAAAATTACTTGGGAAATTCCTGAAACAGAAGGTCTTAGTGGTTTCTACGTATTTAGAAAAATCAATGATGAAGGTGAATGGGTAAGAGTCAAATTGTTAGGTGCTAACAAAACCGACTATACCGACAACAGTGCTTTAGTAGAAGGTAACTGGTATTTCTACAAAGTTCAAGCATATTATGAAGATACAGACTGTTTATCAGCTCCTGCTTTGTCAAAATATAGCGATTTAGAACATTTTGTTAAGATTTACTATTCAACAACAGGTATTGATGATAATGAAGCTAAGACAGTTACTATTTATCCAAATCCAGTTAATGACAACTTAACAATCGATGCTAAAGGTATCAGATCAATCTCTGTTGTTAATTTAATGGGACAGAAAGTATTTGAGACATCATTATATTCAGATAAGGTTGTTCTTAACATGAGCGATTTTGAAACTGGTATGTATATTGTTCGTATAGTAACCGATGAGTTTGAAGTTACAGAACGTATTTCAGTTGTTCACTAATCGAACTTGATATAAATAAAAAGAGGCCGTCTAACAACAAAAGTTAGGCGGTTTCTTTTTTTTACAAAAAATCACAATAGGGGGAGATGGATTCTAACGAGATTGTTTTTCGAAGACCTAAGACATGTTAAAGAACGTATAATT
>SUWT01000112.1 GCA_015061335.1 Lentimicrobiaceae bacterium
TCGTCTCCTCACAGGCGGTGATTGGACCACAATAAGTCCCGATTTCATCAATGCTTTGGTAAATCACACTGAACCTATGCCTTTCTATGGGGAAGTATGGAGTGAGAAGATTAATTATGACCATTCGACATCAGATTGCGAAAACGAATCATACAAGAAAGCCAAGGCTTTCAAAGAAATGACTATTCCATTGGATGAAGATACATTTATTTCAAGTGTAGAATTTCCTGACATCAGCAATGGCTTTTTATCATTTGCCGATGAATTGGACAACGCAATCTATCTTTATTCCTTCAACGAGAAATACGAGAACATGAGTCTGACTGGAAAATATAAACCTAATGAAACAGAAGAAATGACATACGTTTCTAAAGATATCAGCAAAGATTATTATTTGAAAAATAAAGCAAAAGGATCATTCATTGCAATGTGCCTTACCTCATTGATGAAAGATGACGAAACAATATTATTTTCAGTATCACTTCCTAAAATATTCTATGTAGACGAATCAAAACGTTCAATCGCATATTACAATAAACCGGCTATCATTTCTCAAAATTTAAATGATGACGAAGACAGAAAATTAATACCAATGGAATTTAACAATAATCATACTCAATATATCTCCCATGAGAATTTTCATTATTCGTCTGAATTAGAAAAGTATTTCTTCATCACATTGATAGACTACGATCTTTCGAGCATGACTTTTGATAAAAAGTCGTATGAGAATCCTCTTTTATTCTCTATATATGATGAGAAGGAAAACGCTGTTGTCGGAAGTATCGGCAAGCTCGGACAAATCAATATGGATTTGAATGTAGGTTGGACATACGTCTATCCGAGAATATCGACATTTGGAAATATTATCGCCGTGTCGGACGGCAACTCGGGCGAGGTCTTGGTTTATGACTATGAGAATCTGAAAGAACCTCTCTATAAAACAAAGGTCTTTGATGTACGTTTAAGCGACTTCGAAATCGACAGCACATTGATAGGAACAGAGGAATATTTTCTACAGTTCCAGGACGACTTCAAGAATTATGTCTTAGACGTAGAGATAGACTCAAAGAATCTTTATACCTTATCTTTAGAGGACGGCTGCTATTTCAAGAAAGTATTTGACAAGAAAGGCAAGCTGAAGAAAACATTACTGATACCGAGTGTTTACAATTCTTGTCAATTAGAAGTCAGCGGCTTGTGCAGAATAGACGGCAAGACACACGTCATGGCATTCTACTTCGACGGCGAGAATCACACGATGGTGCTGTTTTAGAGTTGAAAGTTGAAAATTGAAAGTTGAAAGTTGAAGAAGGAAAGTGGATTAAATAGAACTTTAGAATTTTAGAATTTTGGTTCTAAAGTTCCAGAATTCTAAAATTCGTCATCGGTCAACAGTTTTTTAGAGTCTTAGAAACTGAGAAATCCGTGTTCATCAGTGAAATTTGTGGGAAAGAAAAAGAAACCACAGATTCAACAGATTACAAAGAAATCATCTGAGAAAGGCTGTGAGCAACGAGATATGAGTTTTGAGCTTTGAACTACTTTAAACCTTAAACTTTAAACTAAAAAATTGTACTTCCATTTTCAGCTTTCAACTTTCAATTATTAAAGTCTTTTATTCTTCTTCAACGCCTCATTAATGATCCACTGTATCTGTCCGTTAACGGAACGGAACTCATCGGCAGCCCATTTCTCGATGGCTTCCATCGTCTTGGCATCGAGACGCAGAGCGAAGTTCTTGGTTGTATTTTCCTTATCTTTCGCCATCGTCTAACACCTCCCCTATCGTTTTAGAAAAGATATTGTCCTTACAAACATATTTATCGAAGACATAAATAATAGCAATAACAATTGTAATCACGATAAATCCTGACAAACCACATGCGCCGTTGAGCAAGTCGTTGCCACCTTTTATTAATAACACATTTAATCCGGCGACGGCATTTATCGTTCCGTGAAATATGGCTGCAGGATAAACCGACTTCGCCTTCAACACGAAATACAATTCCACGAAAGAAGCGAGCACGCAGAATATCACCATCATAAAGACACCCGCCACCGAATGCTGCGGATAGTTATGTCCCAACAATATCAAAGGGAAATGCCATAATCCCCAGACGATACCGATGAAAATTGAAGCGAACACGAACTTCTTTTCTCTCAAGGCATCGACGAGATAGTTACGCCATCCGTATTCCTCGCCAAAAGCAAAAAGAGCGTTGATAGTAGCACCTGCGAACAAGCCGCTTATTATCGTAGTCACAATCAAGAATGTAGGATTCATCATCATGCCAAGCATCTCTTTCTGCTCTTCAGTAACCTGATCGGCAGGAATTAAAGACGACATATCAGTGTTAAACTCACAATTCGGCAAAAGAGAATTTACAAATATCGTAAGTAAAACTATCGCGACAGGAAGAATCCATGCTACCAACCAAGAAAATTTAATCTTGAAACGCAGCAAACCTGTCTTCATACGGAGGTTGAGTTTGTCGAAACCACCGGTGCCTTCGACAGGCTCAGGCTCCTTTCCGATTATCTGCAACACCACCGCGCAGATCAGCGGAAGCAACATATAAGATGAAGCGAATATTGTGTACATCATCGGATTGTCGGCAGGATTTATAATTCCGACCCCAAAAATCATGATGGCAGCGTAAACCCAGCTTACCATGCAGAGTATTATTGAATATTTGATTGCTTTTTTCATATTTTTAAGTCAACGGACTACAGACAACAGTCAACAGTCTTTGTCCACATTTTTTAAGTCAACGGACTACAGACAACAGTCAACAGTCTTTATCCACATTTTTTAATTCCTAATTCCTAATTGAATAATTATCTCATCATACAACGCTTTCGTTTCCTCGACGGTTTTCTTGTTTATGAAAATTAATGACCGTTGTCCGTTGTCTGTTGTCTGTTGACATCTTATTTCCACAAACATCGGTGTCGATTTGTTGATATAGAGACGGCATTTGTCTCCGTCGCTCGTCTTGAAGTTACCGATATTGACTTTATTCGTAGAGATGCCATTAGTCCTTAACTTGATGGAAGGCAGTTTCTCAACAAGCAGAACCGTGTCAATATCAGAGAGAGGAATATCCATCGCATAATCGCCTTCAATTTCAATGACTTCGTTGTTGACGGTTATCGTATTTCCATAATTAACCAAGAACATAGGAACACAAACAAGAGCGATTATAATCAAAGTAACTATAATTGTATTTTTATGACTTCTCAGACCTTTAGCGGAATAATCCAACTCGTTATCTTTAAGAATCTTAACGGTAGATTTCATCTCATTGTAAAGTTCCTCTGTTTCGAAATCGTCAGCCCTATTGATAAAAACGGAACCATTCAAAGTCTTTATCTCAATTGTTTTTCTACCTTTTTTCGTGTAATATACAAATGCCTTTTCCGAGCTTTCAAATTCGCTTCTCTTAATCTTGCAACGACCTTTAATAACATAGCCGAGACTTGCGCCATTATTGCGAGCCACTATTCTTGGCATTTCGTCCAACAACGAGATAGAGATTATCGTATCATTAGAAATCGTCAAAGGAAACAAAGTGTCCTTTATCTTGATTCCATCTTCAAAAACGATGACAATTGCTTTCTTCAAAGTCAGGAAAAAAGTCACCGCTATTATTGCTATTACTGATATTATACTAATTGTCATATTATTTTAGTTTAAAGTTTAAGGTTTAAAGTTTAAAGTAGTTTTGAAGTTGATAGTTTTAAGTTTAAAAGTTTATTGGATTCAACCTTAAACCAAATTTTCCATTTTCAATTTTCAACTTTCAATTTTCAATTTATTGATAGAGTGTTCCCGTATTCACCACAGGTTGTGCAGATTCGTCGGCGCAGAGAACCACGAGGAGGTTGCTGACCATAGCGGCTTTTTTCTCGTTATCGAGTTCCACTATTTCCTCTTCGCTGAGTTTGTCGAGAGCCATCTTCACCATTGTGACAGCGCCTTCCACGATTTTCTCACGCGCTGAGATGATAGCAGCAGCCTGCTGACGACGCAACATAACAGCAGCGATTTCAGGAGAATAAGCCAAGTAATTAATTCTTGCTTCCACAACTTCCAATCCCGACATTTCAAGTCTGTCGTTAAGTTTCTTTAACAAAATATCGTTAATCTCGCTACCGCCGGAACGTAATGTAAGCTCATTATTTTTTATATCGTCGTTGTCGTCATAAGCAAACATGCCAGCCACTTCTCTTAGAGCAGCGTCACTTTGCACGCGCACGAAACTCTCGAAAGCCTTCATTCTACCAGAGACAGTAGCACCAGCAGTTCCATTAGTTCCGCCAGCTATCGTCTGAGAGTCAATCTCAAACATTGCCTTATAAGTATCTTTCAACTTCCAAACTAAAATCTGACCTATTAATATAGGATTACCAGTCTTGTCGTTCACCTTGATAGGATCGACATTGAGATTGCGGGCACGAAGAGAGACTCGTTTTGAAGAGTACAAGAAATTCACCCAGTAGAAACCGGTCTTTCTGAATGTGCCTTTATAATTACCGAAAAACAACATCGCCATTGCTTCGTTCGGTTCCTGCATTCTCAGGCCAGTCAACGATATCAAGAAAAACAATGCTGCTATAATACATAAGACTACGCCTAATATCATCTCATGATTCACGAAATAAACAAGACCATAAATTGATAATCCTGCCAATGCCAATAAAAGCAGCAATGCCACAAAACCATTGACAACCAAACCTTTGAATTCCTTTTCTTTTGTTTCCATAATGTGATTTTTTTAGATTTTTAAACATTTATTTTAATATCATTTTGATATTGCAAAGATATGATTAATTTTTAAAATGTCAAGAGATTTTTAAAAAAAATTAATAACTTAGCGTCATTTTAAGACCAACGGCTTCAGTAATCATAATAAGAGTTGAGAGTATAAAGGCAACAACATTAAATATACTGTGTTAAATATTTTTTACTAATAAAGATTGTTAATAAAAAATTCAAAATACAGTCTATTTTCTTTTGATTATTTATTATCTTTGCATTGAACTTTTTTGCAATAATCGCAATTTTGTTCGCCAAATGTATTAATCATGAATATACCTCGCAAGAAATATTTAGACCGACTTATCGCTCATAAACATAATAAGAGAATAAAAATCATCACGGGAGTCAGAAGATGCGGCAAATCATATCTTCTATTTAACATATTCAAGAATCATTTGACTGAATCAGGTATAACATCATCACAGATTATAGAAATTCAATTAGAAAACCGTTTAAACAAAGATTTGAGAGATCCCGATAGATGTTTAAAACACATCATC
>SUWT01000113.1 GCA_015061335.1 Lentimicrobiaceae bacterium
ATGGAAATAATGAATACTATATTCCAAAAAATGAAGAAAAAATTGCTATAGGCAACTATTTTGCAAACCTCGATCACCTTATCACCCTTCATCAGCGTAAGTATGACAAGCTTCAAAATGTTAAGAAATCTATGCTTGAAAAAATGTTCCCGAAAAATGGTAGCAATGTACCAGAGATAAGATTCGCTGGTTTTACTGACCCTTGGGAACAGCGTAAGTTGGGAGATGTGTTCGAGGAGTATTCTGAAAAGAATCATGAAGAACTGCCTGCACTTATGATTGTTCAAGGTGCTGGAACGTTAAGACGTGACGAATCTGAACGTAACTTAATGTATGATAAAAGTAATCTTTCCAACTATAAGATGGTGAGAGAAGGAGATTTTATAGTACACCTTCGTTCTTTCGAAGGAGGGCTTGAAAAATCTACGCATACTGGCTTAATTAGCCCAGCATACCATACTTTTCACGGAGATAATACCGACTCAAGATTTTATTATTCGTACTTTCGTTCAAGAAAATTTATTAATGTTGATCTTAAACCTCATGTGTATGGTATACGTGATGGGCGAAGTATTGATATTGAAGGGATGAAAACCATCAATATTCCACACACACCTTATGAAGAACAGAAAGCAATCGGTGATTATATTGAGACCCTCGATCACCTTATCACCCTTCATCAGCGTGAGTTGGAAAAATTGAAAAATATCAAAAAATCTATGCTTGAAAAGATGTTCGTTTGATTAGAATAGTGCGCACATTACAACCATAAATACTAAAATGAAATAGATAATGAGTTGAAGTTTATATTGGGGCGAACTTGGATGAAAATATATACAGGTAAATATTCATTTTCGCTCAATAATATTCAAAAGAACGAAGTAAACAGGCACAAAATTTATCATTTTAACAAAAATAGGCAGTTCTTTGGGAACAGCGTAAGTTATCAGACTTAGTTTCATATGAATCATCAAATTTAACAGCTAAAGATGTCAAAGAATTAGGAATGTTTGATTTATACGATGCTAATGGTATCATCGGTAAAGCAGACTGCTTACCGATTAAAACAGAATATATTTCAATTATTAAAGATGGAGCTGGAGTCGGGAGAATAAGAAAAATGCCTGCAAATACACTAATTATTGGCACTATGGGGGCTTTAGTTACTAATAATTCTAATCTGGATTTTATTTATTCATTGCTTACCAGATTTAATCCTGGAGAAGAATACACTGGTTCTACAATTCCACATATATATTTTAAGGATTATGGAAATAATGAATACTATATTCCAAAAAATGAAGAAAAAATTGCTATAGGCAACTATTTTGCAAACCTCGATCACCTTATCACCCTTCATCAGCGTAAAAATGATAATTTATACATAATAATTAATGCAATTATCTCGTAAAGGAGATTATAAATATGGCATTTAAAACAGAAAAAGAATTTGAAGAAGCTTTAATCAATGTTTTATTTGATAAAGGATGGGAACGTGAAGTAATTAAGTTCCCAACAGAAAAGGATTTATTGAAAAACTGGGCAAATATCCTTTTTGAAAACAATAGAGGAATAAACAGGCTGAACGATTATCCATTAACAGATGGTGAGATGCAACAAATTATTGAACAGATTAATGTTTTGCGTACACCGTTAAAATTAAACGGTTTTATCAATGGCAAGTCTGTAATCATCAAAAGAGACAATGTGGATGATAAACTTCATTTTGGTAAAGAAGTTAGCCTGAAGATTTATGATAGACAGGAAATTGCTGCGGGACAAAGTAGATATCAAATTGTTCAACAGCCTATTTTCCCAAGCAAATCTAAAATGTTAAATGACAGAAGAGGAGATTTAATGCTCCTCATTAATGGTATGCCGGTAATTCATATCGAACTTAAAAAATCAGGTGTGCCTTTAAGCCAGGCTTGTGAGCAGATTAAAAAGTATGCATATGAAGGTGTTTTTACTGGATTGTTCTCTTTGGTTCAGATATTTGTTGCAATGACACCGGATGAAACTAAATATTTTGCAAATCCAGGACCAGACGGAAAGTTTAATGACGATTATTTCTTTAATTGGGCTGACTTCAACAACGAACCAATAAACAATTGGAAGGATATAGCATCATCATTGATTTCTATTCCTATGGCACATCAGTTGATCGGTTTCTATACTGTTGCTGATGGTTCTGATGGAATATTAAAAGTTATGAGAAGCTATCAGTATTATGCTGCTAGCGCAATATCTGATAAGGTATCAAAAATCAAATGGGGCGAAAAACAACAGAGAGGTGGATACATTTGGCATACCACTGGCTCTGGTAAAACAATGACCAGTTTTAAAGCAGCACAACTGATTGCTAACTCGAAAGATGCAGACAAAGTTGTATTTTTGACAGACAGAATAGAGCTTGGCACCCAATCATTAATACAATACCAAGGTTTTGCAGACGACAACGAAACTGTGCAGGCAACAGAAAATACAAATGTACTTATTGCGAAACTAAAAAGTGACAATTCTCAAGAAACACTGATTGTTACATCCATTCAGAAGATGAGTAACATTAAAGATGAAATCGGCGGGTTAAATGCTAAAGATATCGCTATTATTAACAGTAAAAGGATAGTTTTTATTGTTGACGAGGCACATCGCTCGGTTTTTGGTGAAATGCTCTATACGATAAAGACTACATTTCCGGATGCAGTTTTCTTTGGGTTTACCGGCACACCTATTCATGATGAGAATAAAAAAGGTTTAAGCACTACCTCAGATGTATTTGGCGATGAATTACATAGATATAGTATTGCTGATGGTATCAGAGATGAAAATGTACTTGGATTTGACCCGTACAAAATACTTACATATAAGGATAAGGATGTAAGGAAAGTTGTTGCGTTAGAAAAAGCAAAGGCTACTAATGAACAAGAAGCAGTAAGTGACCCGGTTAAAGCTGCAGTATACTATAAGTACATGAATAGTGTTCCTATGGCGGGATATATAGATGACTCAGGAAAATATGTAAAAGGTATTGAAGATGATATTCCTAATGTACAATATAGAACCGCTGAACATCAGAATGCAGTAGTTGATGATATAGTTGACAACTATATTACAATAAGCCACGGAGGCAAATTCCATGGCATATTTGCTACAAACAGTATCAATGAGGCAATTATTTATTATCGATTACTTAAGAAAAAAGCTCCACATATTAAAACCACTTGTTTATTTGACCCAAACATCGATAATACTGAAGGTTTTGAGTTTAAAGAAGATGGTTTAATAGAGATAATATCTGACTATAATAAAAAATATGGGCAGGATTTTACATTCGGTAGTCATGGCGCATTCAAGAAAGATGTTTCCTTGCGTTTAGCACATAAGGAATATTATAAAGGTATTGAAAAAACTCCAGAAGAACAAATTGATGTCTTAATTGTTGTAGATCAAATGCTTACAGGTTTTGACTCAAAATGGGTAAATGTCCTGTATCTTGATAAGATTCTAGAACAGGAAAATATTATACAAGCTTTCTCCAGAACAAATAGACTGTTTGGCGCCGAAAAGCCTTTTGGCACAATAAGATACTATAGAAAACCACATACTATGGAAAGGAACATAGAAATTGCCGTAAAGAACTATTCTGGCGATAAACCTACTGTTCTTTTTGCTGATAAGTTGCCTCATAACCTTAGGAAAATGAATGAAATCTTTACTGACATCAAGGATTTATTTGAAAATGCAGGAATTGAAGATTTCATGAAACTTCCTGATGAGCCAACAGTTGTTGCAAAGTTCGCATCATTGTTTAAAGATTTTAATAAATATCTTGAAGCAGCCAAAGTACAAGGATACCAGCTTGGCCAGGACAAGTACGAATATAAGAATCAATCAACAGGTGAAAAGCAAGAAATAGTCATGTTGTTCAGTGAAAGTACTTATAATACTTTGATTCAAAGATATAAAGAAATACCTCATAGCGGAGGCGGCGGCAGTAATGATGTTCCATATGACCTTGTTAGTTATATTATAGAAATTGATACTGCTAAAATTGATAACGACTATATGAATAGCAGGTTTGACAAATATCTTAAAGAATTGCAACAAGGCTCATCTGCAGAAGTTATTGAAAAAGCTTTAAATGAACTGCATAAATCTTTTGCGATGTTGAGTCAGGAAGAACAGAAGCAAGCCAATTTATTTTTACATGATGTTCAGAGTGGTAGTGTTTATATTGAAGAAGGAAAGACTCTGCGTGACTACATTAACGAATATCAAGCAAAAGCACAAAATGACCAAATACATAGATGTGCAGAAGCAATAGGTGTTGACGAAGAGATGCTTCGTGACTTGATGTCTTTAAAATTGACAGATAAAACTTTAGATTCATTTGGTCGATTCAGCAACTTGAAAGCTACGATAGATAAATCAAAAGCAAAAGCATATTTTGAAGCGAAAGATGGCAAAAAATGTAATCCATTTGAAGTTAACATTAAAGCTGATAAGTTATTAAGAAAATTCATCTTATCAGGTGGATTTGAAGTGGATTAATATGTACAATTAAATCACCAATAATAGAGATAAAACAAAATATTAAGAGCTAAGAAGGATTGCAAAAATTCATCTTAGCTCTTTTTCTATAATTTGCTTGGGAACAGCGTAAGTTTAATGTGGTCTTTGAGTTCTTACAAAATAATGCTCTTTCAAGAGCCGAACTTGCAAATGACGGCGAAATAATGAATGTGCATTACGGAGATATTCTTGTTAAATACGGAGATGTTTTAGATATAGCGAAAGATGAACTAACGTACTTGATGGATAATTCCATTGTAAAAAAATATCAGACTTCAGTATTAAGGAACGGAGATGTAATAATTGCTGATGCAGCCGAAGATGAAACGGTTGGGAAATGCAGCGAAATAGCAGGTTTATCGGGCGATACAGTGTTGTCAGGACTCCATACAATACCTTGCAGACCTACAATGAAATTTGCCGAAGGATACCTTGGTTATTATATGAACTCAAATGCATATCACGACCAATTACTTCCTTTAATTCAGGGAACAAAAATTTCATCAATCTCCAAATCTGCTATACAAGACACAGTGATTGTTTATCCAAAAACAGTGGACGAACAGGCTCAGATTGGATCATATTTCAAGAACCTCGATACCCTTATCACCCTTCATCAGCGTAAGTATGACAAGCTTCAAAATGTTAAGAAATCTATGCTTGAAAAAATGTTCCCGAAAAATGGTAGCAATGTACCAGAGATAAGATTCGCTGGTTTTACTGACCC
>SUWT01000114.1 GCA_015061335.1 Lentimicrobiaceae bacterium
ACCGAATAGCACCAACTCGTTCCGACTTGGAACAACTTGATACAAATCGGCTCCGAATCGTACAAACTCGTGCAGACTCGGAGCCTTCTTTTTCAAATTGTCAATACGTGCGTCACCGGATGCTTACTGTTCTACAGCACTTAAGTATATAAGAGAGGAAATTGATTCTTTAGATGACGTTATTAATGCCATTGTTGAAAAGGGAAACCTATTAATTGAAACATATTCGGGGAATTGCACAAAAGAACAGGCGGATAGATTTGTGTCACAGTCATCCAGCTCATATGCATATAAACTTAATGTGTGTAGGACTCGATTAAAGGCAAATTCGCAAGTAGTATCAGAATCTCATATTGCAGCATTACGACTTGCGGAAGAATTGTATCTGTTAAATGGGAAGAAGGATGATAGGATCTTATTAGCTTTGGTAAAAGAGTTGCAATATGAGTATAATGCAATAGTTTCTTTGATATCTACATTGGATGCTGTTGTTGAACGCTTTTCAACAAAACCTATGATTAAGAATGCGACATCAATAAGGGCTGAAAGAAGTTTTGCGTTGGTCGTTGAAGATTACACCGCTAACTTACGAGTTCTATCTCAATTGATAAAGGAATGCGTTGATAGGTTTGCATAGAATGGAAGATGTGGATGTTCATCTCGCGAAAAACTCGCCAGTAATACAACAATAAAGTAAAATCTATAAAAGAGAATGCATTATTTATAATTCAGAACTTCTTATTTAGTTGTATGGTGTGTTGAATTATACAAGTCATCTATTCGAGTAATTAATTCTTCTTTATCTAAACAATACCAATCTCTTAGTACTGTAGGCTGAATGAAATCATACTCAAACCGTACAGGAATCATACATTTTTCTAACAAATTAAGTTCCGAGTTGTTGTAGAAGTAATTATATATATCTCTCGAGGATAAACTGTCTCCTATCCACTGGCAATACTCTCCGTTTGAGGTTACTATCATACCATCATGAAGGAGGTTTACAAAGTCGTTCGAAGAACGTACAGGGTAAGATAAAAAGTTGCCGACGAAAAGTCTATTGCTTACAATCACAGCATAATAGATTGATTCAAAGTCTTCGCTTTTAGTCCCGAATTCCTTTTCTAGTACATCGTCTAACTCTTTATTCTCTATTGCAGTTTCAATTTTTCTTAATTGTTTTTGTCCTTTTGTTATATGATTCCATGTTGTTCTCATATCATGTGCAGAAGTGGGATGTAGTGTGTTTTTACATTCTAATACTAATAGCGTATTATCGATTTTGGCAATGATGTCGATGTCGCCTTTTGAGTATTTGATGTTTGTTATACAAGGTTTGTTAGAGTAGTTAAAAGCATCCTTGATTATTTGTATTAATGGGTCGTCCTGTCCGTTTGAAAGCAATTCGTTAGATTTATGCATTAGTGCATATAAGTTTCTAATGGAGTTCGAATTTGCAAGAATGTTTAATGGCATTGCGTAAAAATCACCCATATTGATGAAAGGATTATATTGGATATCTAGTATCCTTTCAGATTGTGGTGACCAACTTATAATATCCAAAAAGGACTGTGCCTTTTCTTCTGTAGTTAATTGTAGTAAGAGTTCTTTTATTGCCTCTTTAGATAAAATGGGTATTAAAGACCTATATGTCAAATTTAGATTGTTATTGGCATTCTTTTTTAAATTCTCATTTAACCACTGGCCTATAATTATGAATATGTTCTTAATCTTAAGAAATTCTTTTAGTGATAAACCGTGAATAGAGATGTCCTCTAAATCAGAATAGCTAATTAACTGCTCTCGTCCTAATAATGAAAGGTACATAATATCTTCCTTAAAGCACTCATCGGAATCTATGATCATCCGTTTGAATACATCTATTATGTAGTCGGGAAATTTCATGACATATCTTCCAAAGCCGAATTCTTCTGTATATTCAAATACAAACCGGTTCCCTAATGTTTCTTGTACTTTAGTAGCATAGTCAATTATAGATATTGCAGAACTACCAATATTGGAGTGTGTTCTATATAGGCAACTCTCATATTGAAGTTCAGTTCTGATATAGCCGAGCCGAATGGATTTATCTAGCATTATATATGGTGGGTCGATTAATAAACCTTCGTGCTCTTCCTTAAATTGATACCCGAAACACTCTATTAATATTTCCCACTCTTTTATTTGTAACATTGCCCACGCGCAATCAATAATATGTTCGATATCATTTTCTATAATGAAATCCTCATAATTATATATTACATCGAGTCTTTTTGTGGGAGACATATCTCGATTAGAAGATATGTAATATAAAATATAGGATGCAGATTCTGCAATTTCTTCTTTTGTTAAATCTGTAGGGTTAGGAGAAATATTATAGCCCGTTGACATAAATATATAATCTACATATGCCAAAACAATCTTGGTGATCTCTATATACCCATACTTTCGTATGTTCTTATACGTGAAGTCACGTATGGTTCTGTAAGCTTTCTCTAATGATATTGATGCTCCCTTAAGCAAAAATAAAGATCTAAGATATTCTTTATCTTCATCTCGCAAGAATGCATGGGCATTTTCATAATTAAGAAGTTCAGATAGTATAGGTGCAATGATGCACTTTTTATTCATATATGCACTGTACCTTAAAACTCCGCTTGATTTTAATTTGGCTATATATTCGTCATTGCCAGATAGGAATAATAGAAATAGTGAGTGAAGAGCATCTTTGAATGAAGGCTTTGTCATGCCATACTCTAAGATATCTTGCAATTCTTTAAATGCAGGTTTGTTAAAGAGTATCTTTCCATCCTTCAGTAATCTGGTTAACTCGTCAAAAGAAGTACGTCTGAAATCTATCCCTTGGAATAACATAGCAGTATTTTTCTTGCAAATTTAGCTTATATTTCTACATTGATGATGAAAAACACTAAATTTTAAGATGTGGGGAAAATGTGGGGAAAGAAAACAGAAAAACCCTCGTAGAATGCGTTCTACGAGGGTTTTGTGTACCCTGAAGACTACCTGTTCTCGAACCAGTTCATGGAAGACCTTGGTAGGATATACAGGTTAAAAAAGGTTATTCCTGACCCTGAAATGTATGCTTCCCGCTGATTTTGTCCACCTGCCTAGTGGAATGATTATATGTAATTATGTCCGATAAAGCCAGCCCTTCCTCCCTCCTGATTAGCACGTTAGACCATTGTAAGTAGCCTTATTTATATGCTCAAATGGAAGGTGAGGAAGGACTATACTCTGTTTGTCGTGATGATTTTGCCTGTCAGTAATGAACAGGAGATTTTTACTATTCTTCCCGAACTTTCCAGACCTTCCTGATATTTATAGTTGGAGCAGACATAATAACGTCTGGAATATATGAAGGAATACAAAAGACAATATCGTCAGCTGGACGATGAAACCAAACAGAAAATCAGCAACAGCAGTCGTAACAGACCAAAGAGCGACCAGCACAAACAACGCATCAGTCAGGGTATGAAGGACTACTGGCAGAATGTCCCGAACCGACCTGACGACACTAATAACGAAGTTTAACCCTTAAATTTTTAATGACCCATTATGATATTAAGATAGATGAATTAAAGATATGCTATGTGGCAGATATAGAAAATTTGATGAATTTCGAGGCAGTTGAGGCAGGAAAATTCATTGATTGTTTCGGTTACAGATTCTACCGCATCATCAATGATAGATTCCGCTTTTTCTTTGATATAATGCTGAATGGTGAACAGGTCGCGCAGATGAAATTCGGACATTATACCGACCTCAACGATAAGGTTGTTTATGTCTATTTCAAGGTCGCTAATGCCGTTCTATACGATAAGGATAGATTAGCAGAAGTGCTGGAGTTACCGACATTACTAAATCTCGTTTTCAACAATTTTACATCAATTGACCTAGCCTGTGATTCCACGCAAAATTTCCCGTCACTTATTAAGAAGATGATGCGTGATAAAGAGGTAACCACCATAATAAACGGCAAGGCGATTCACGACCGAAAGACCTTGTTACAGGGAGTGACCTTTGATTATTCTACGACCCTGAGCCGCTTGGTGCATCCTACCATCACCATCAGGCAGAAAAAGGCGATTACCAACAAATGTGACGGCATCACCATACAGGCATATGACAAGAAAGCGGAGATTGAGAACAAGTCCAACAAACGATATATCTTGGATTATTACGGCAACCCGAAACACCTGTATCGGTTAGAAGTACGCTTGCATTATCAGGAGTTGAAAGATTATTTTTCCCGTCAATATATAGTTCCGACAACGGAGGTCATTTTGGATGGTGACCTTCTTACCGATATGTTCTTATATCATCTTGGTGCGGTCGTAAGATTTACACGAGGTCGCAGGAAAATCCTTTGGCAAGACCTCATTGGATGTAATGTCAGGGGTTAGTATAACAATATCCCCTGCCACTGCATACTATTTATCAGTAAGAAGATGAAGATTATGCAATTAGACAATGATAGTGTATCAAAACATCTATTGTATCAATTTAAGATTTGAAAAAAGGTGACACAGACCAAAAATCTGTATCACCTTATCTTTTTATATTAAATACATTTGAAATAGTAATATGAAGTATAATAAATTGGAACTATTTCATGCTTGCCTGTTTCTTCATTGAACTCAGAACCAATTGCATGTGACTCCCAAGTGAATATCAATTGAGATTCTGAAATAGATTGGATTTTGTATTCCTTATCAATCTTTGGAATCAATATACTCTTCGAGACGTCATCATAAGTATAAGTGTATTCTTTAACAGAACCATCGCTTCTACTTATCTTAACATAGCCATCAGGGTTAAAATCATATCGATATTCTGTAAAATTCCTACTCTGCTCTGATTCCAATATATCTCCTTTATAATGTTCCCATTTCACTAATTCCCATTGATTGCACAAAAGTTCAGCATTCGTTTTGGGAGTTCTATGCTTGTCGCAGGAGATGACAAGAAGAATTATGAATAGCGTTTTAATAAGTGTATGTAACTTCATTTTGAGGTAATTGAGTAGATAATTTATGCGAAGTTAATAAAAAGATACTTCAATCCTACTATTTTCTTCTACTTGTTACGAGTTCACCTTTTCTTATTATGCATAAGTCGTTAATGAATTCAGAATGATTTACGAAGTGATTCGCCAGCGATTTATACCCCACGCCTAGTTGTTCTCTGCTGAAGTTGTCGGTAAGGACTTTCAGGTTACCGAAGTAATAATGCTGTCCTTGATATTCCAAGTGACAGACCATCCTTTTCT
>SUWT01000115.1 GCA_015061335.1 Lentimicrobiaceae bacterium
AGAAAGAAGCCAAGAAATCTGTCAGCAACCCGACATATCTCCGTAAGGCTATAATGAACGACCTCAACGAGAAATCAGCAAACTTTAATTTGACATTAGACGTAAGAGGGATGCGAGGAGAAGAAGCAATAGAAGCAGTAGCGAAATACATCGACGACGCAACGCTTCTATGCATCAAGAATGTCAGCATCTTACATGGAAAAGGCAACGGCATCTTACGCCAGATGATACGTCAATATCTCGGCAAGCAATCATGCGTAAAGCAGATGCAAGACGCCAGCTTAGAGACCGGCGGACACGGAATCACGAGAGTGGAGCTGAAGTGAATTGAAAATGGGAAATTAGCTATCAGCTATCAGCCGTCAGCAATCAGCTGTCAGTATCTAAAGTAACATATTGCTGACAGCTAATAGCTAAAAGCTGGCAGCTAAAAAAAATCTGTTGTCCGTTGGCAACCGAAGGCTCTCTCTCGTAGAAGCACACGGACATGTGTCTTAAATGGAAATCTATAACAATATTATAGTTATTACAACAATATTATAGTTATTGTCTCGTTAAGTTCTTGTTAACAAATTTTAAATTACAAATATGAAGAAAAAGATTTTCGTGTGCTTAGCAATAAGTTTCTTATTCAGCACAATGCTTATGGGGCAGGCAGAACAGACGTCTCGCCAGAATTTTCCTCGTCAGGAGGTGTCATTATCTTACGGTGATGTACTTTTAGCTATCAGTCCAATTTATGACGAACGAGGCACCTCATTTTATCCTAATCATAATTGGTTCGCACCAAATTCATACAGTGGAGACGAAATATCGCCAGGTGCTTTTTCTTTATCTTATATGTATGCACTGAAAAAATGGTTATGGTTAGGAGTATCAACAACTTATACCTCATTCTACCAGAATATATACGACTTCTCTCATCAAAAGATCGCCACAGACTCAGGGCATAAATTGGCAGTCATTCCAATGATACGTTTCATGTATGTGAACAAGGAAAAACTCAATCTTTATTCAGCTGTTGGAATCGGCGCTTCTTTTGGATTATACAACAATGCAGAATATGAGTATCATGCTTTCAGCTTCCATCCTGTGATTCAATTTACTGGAATAGGTGTTTCCGTTGGCAAGCAATTACGTGGTTTCGCTGAGTTAGGTTGTGGTCCTCGAGGCATATTCAACTGCGGCATCCAATATCGTTTCGGTAAATAAAATAATCTAATAATCTTAAAATACATTAATAATGAAAAAGCTAATATTTTATATCACAGTTATATTTTTCTCAGCCTCCTTATTCACTTCATGTACTACAGATGAAGGTGACAACCCTGACCGTCTCACAGCAAGAGGCATGACAATGACAGACGAATGGAACAATGCTACAGATGCTGTCCTTAGAAGATATGCCGACATTACGTTCAGATTGCATCATTACATAGAAACAGGACAATATTGTCAAGGAGGATACGAAACTTTCATACAATCTTCAGATGAAAACATTTGGGAAGTTCACCAATACGGAGAAAATGAAGTCGCATATACAATAAATACCAACGGACAAGCATTAGACGAAATCGGCTCTATATGGGAACTGACATCTTTTACGGATTATTATAATAATCTCGGACTATGTCAGGATGACGGCACTGTCAATTTCACCATAACATGTATAGATACAAATAGTTGGAATATTTACTCCATAAATAATGACATACCGGAATACTTCTTTGATGTTAATGTAACATGGAAAAACACACCGAGTACAATATACGAGTATCCTTATACTTTTGCAGGGAAAGGCAATTTATGTTTGAATGATAATAATAATTATTATTATGAGGCAGGAAAATCAGATTATTCCGACAATAGACATCCAGGGCCAGATTATTATTATACAAATAATGGAATCGTCGATCTCAGTTTTGAAACAGAATCCGAATTACAGAAGACGCATGAATATTGGAGCAAAGGCGTTGTTAATATCACGGTTCAGAATATGGAAGATGAAACGTCTTCAACACGAGCAGAATTCTATCGTAAAAACACAGCATACGTTGTAAAGATAACATACGGAGGTGTAACTGAAGAATGGTATCCTAATTATTATTACTACTATTAAACTGATTTTTAATACAACAAATAATGAGTCTATAGATTATATGATGTAATTTATAGACTCATTTGTTTTTATGATGATAAAAAACGAATTCAGGGATTGACGCATAGATGCTTTAATTTACACTCTATCCCAACTTAAGAGTTCTCCATCAGTGGTTTTCATGGAGTTGCCACCTCCAAATATCACGGTTTTGTGTTCAGCATCGGCATGTGACAAATTAGCCCAATAACTCAATCCTTTAAAATAATTCATGTTAAATGTCGCTCCCGACTTAATCTCGTAAGCAAATATTTCGTTATCTTTATTTTGAATCAAATCTACTTCATTTCCATTGCTATCTCGCCAAAAAGTAAAGTCAGGGTTTCTTCCATTATTTAACTCTTTCTTTATTAGTTCGTTGATAATCATATTCTCGAACAACTCTCCTCTGAGATAATGTGTCGCGAGCTGTGATGCCGAACTAATCTTCAACAAAGAGCAAAGCAATCCAGTATCATAAAAATATAGTTTTGGAGTCTTAACTAATCTTTTTGAGAAATTTTTATGATCTGGTTTCAAAAGATGAACGATATAACATTGTTCAAGTATCGACAGCCAAGATTGAACTGTTGGCTCTGTTATGCCGCACTCATTAGCCAACGAAGCCTTATTCAAAAGTTGACCGATTCTCCCTGCACACAATTTTATAAATTTGATGAACAACGACAAATCTCCTATTTGCTTGATATTGCGTATATCGCGTTCAACATACGTCTTTATATAATTGGGATAATAATCAGTAGGATTTATATCCTTGTCATAGATGCGAGGATAACCTCCATAAAAAATCTGTTCGTTAATATTATCCTTGTTAATATTTGCATTTCGCATTTCAGCATTTGAAAAAGGAAGCAAATTTAATATCCCGACCCTGCCGGCAAGACTTTCATCAACAGACGACATCAACAATATGTTTTGCGAGCCTGTCAAGATATACATTCCCTCCTTATTAGCGTTGTCGGTATGGGTTTGAAGATAAGAAAGAATTGTCGGTTCTTTCTGAACTTCATCGATTATTACCTTAACAGGATAAGTCTTTATAAAACCGCGAGGATCTTCTTTAGCGAAATTACGTACATCCAAATCGGAAAATGATATATACGTATAATCTGGAAAAGCCATCTTTACTAAAGTAGATTTTCCCGACTGACGAGGCCCTGTTATTAATACAAACGGGAACTTTTTCGACAGTTCCACAACTTTAGAATGAATATCTCGATTTATCATAATATAAATTTTATGCAAATATAAAATATAATTTTAGAATTGCATAGAAAATTATGCAAATATAAAATAAAAAACCTCAGAAAATTTCTGAGGTTCCATAATTTTCAATTTTCAACTTTAAAACTACTATAAACTATAAACTAAAATAAACTTCCGTCTTTTGTCTTTGGTCTTTTGTCTTTTCTTATCTTTGCAAAAATAAAAAATTTAAGACGTGATTTATCCTAAAGATTTCGAGAATAAGATTGGTTTCAAGTCGATAAAAGACAGACTTACAGAGTTATGCATCAGTGAGATGGGAAAAGAATTTGTTGAGAAAATGCGTTTTTGTCCCGACATCAGAAAGATTAAGACTCGTCTATCACAGATTGAAGATTTCCTTTCTCTGTTACAGAACGGCATTCCATTTCCGGTGCGCGATTATAATGATTTGCGCGAGGACTTTCATCTTTTGAGTATCGAAGGAACTGTAATCAGTGTAGAAAGCCTGTTTATATTAAAGCCGACTCTCACTGCATTGTCATACGTCTTAAATTTCTTCAGATCAGAAGCATCGGATAAGGTCAAGTCGCTTAAGGAATTAGCGGAAGGCATTGAGATAGACAATCATATTTTCACTGAAATAGTTCGTCTTATCGATGATAAAGGCGAGATTCCTGACAGCGCATCTCCTGAGTTAGCTGAAGTCAGACGTGAAATCCGGCGCAAGCAGACTTCCATCGACAAACGGATGCGTAAGATTCTAACAGAAGCAAAAGCAGCAGGCTGGACTGATAACAACGCTGAACTCACGATACGTGACGGCCGTCCTGTGATACCGGTGAGAGCCTCTGACAAAAGAGCACTGCGGGGTTTCATCCACGACGAATCGGCGACAGGTCAGACTGTATATATAGAACCTGCAGAGATTTTCGACACTAATAACGAAATCAGAGAATTGGAATACGCAGAACGCAGAGAAATCAATAAGATCCTCCTTTCTTTCACACAACTGCTTCGTCCTGAGATTCCAGATCTCATCAAAGCATGGAACTTATTAGGTCTCATAGATTTCATCAGAGCCAAGTCATTGCTCAGCAACGAGCATAAATGCGTCATTCCTGAAATCCACGACGAACCTATGTTCTTATGGCGACAGGCTCGTCATCCTTTGTTAGAACAAAAGCTGAAGTCGCAGAACAAACACATCACACCTTTAGACTTAAATTTAGATGAGGAGAACAGAATACTAGTCATCTCAGGACCCAACGCCGGCGGCAAGTCGGTTTGTCTAAAAACCATCGGTCTTGTTCAATATATGTTGCAATGCGGTTTAGCCGTACCTATGGAAATAGACTCTAAATGCGGAATATTCCACGACATGTTTATCGACATAGGCGACTCGCAATCACTTGAAAATGATCTAAGTACATACAGCTCACATCTTTTAAACATGAAAGAACTGCTAACGTATGCCAACAAACGTACATTATTTTTAATAGATGAATTCGGCACCGGAACGGAGCCGCAACTAGGAGGTGCGATAGCGGAAGCCATATTATTGAAATTGAATGAGAAGAAATCTTTTGGCGTTGTCACTACTCACTATGCCAACTTAAAGCTTCTCGCCGATAATCATCAAGGTATCGTCAACGGAGCGATGCTGTTCGACACTCGTTATCTGCAGCCGCTTTATGTTATGATGACGGGCAAGCCCGGAAGTTCTTTCGCTTTTGAGATAGCAAAGAAAATCGGTTTTCCAGAGAATATATTAGAAGACGCAGCAGAAATCGGAGGCAAAGAACATATCAACTTCGACCAGCAACTGCAACAGCTAGAAATTGAGAAGAAAGAAGTTCGTAAGAAAGAATACGAGCTGAAAGTAGCCGACAATCTTCTCAACGA
>SUWT01000027.1 GCA_015061335.1 Lentimicrobiaceae bacterium
ACATTCCATCAAAGTATATCCATATCATTAACTGTCATTTATTTACAAGCTTATCGCCAAACTGTCTTTGGCAACATTACATAATTATACAAAAAAAAAGACTGTCTAAACTTGTTAGACAGCCTCACATTATTAATATCTGTTATCAAATCAATCTATTCTGCAGCAGAGGTTTCTGTCGCCGAATGCGTCGTCGATACGTGTGACATGTGGGAAGTATTTGTCTTGGACATCGCTCTTGTTAGGGAAGCCTGCCTCTTGACGTGTGAATGGGAATTCCCAGTTGTCGCTCATCAACATCTCTGCTGTGTAAGGTGCGTGTGAGATAAGGTTATTTCCTTTTTCTGCCTTGCCGCTTTCTATGTCAGCGATTTCTTGACGAATCTTGATCATAGCATCAACAAAACGATCTAATTCTGCTAATGGCTCGCTTTCTGTTGGTTCGACCATCAATGTCTCATGAACTGGGAACGCTACTGTTGGAGCGTGGAATCCGTAGTCCATCAAACGTTTAGCGATGTCGATAGCTGCAACGCCTGTAGCCTTGTTGATACCGTTGATGTCGAGAATCATTTCGTGTGCTACGTGACCGTTATTACCGGTATAAAGGATTGGATAATAATCTTTCAATCTGTCTTTTAAGTAGTTGGCATTCAATATAGCCATCTTTGTTGCTTCTCTCAAACCTTCGCCTCCTAACATCTTGATGTAAGCGTAAGAGATTGTCAGGATTTGTGCGCTACCGAATGGAGCTGCTGACACAGCACCGAGTTTTTCGTTATATGTAGCGAGGTTGAGGTGTGTTGGCAAGAATGGTACCAAGTGAGCGGCAACGCCTATAGGACCGACACCAGGACCACCACCACCGTGAGGAATAGCGAATGTCTTGTGCAAGTTGAGGTGACATACGTCAGCGCCGATGAAACCTGGGCATGTCAAACCTACTTGTGCGTTCATGTTAGCACCGTCCATATATACTTGACCGCCATTGTCGTGAACTATCTTCATGAGGTCACGGATGCCGTCTTCGTAGATACCGTGTGTTGAAGGATATGTAACCATGAAAGCTGAGAGACTGTCTTTGTATTCTTCTGCCTTAGCCTTAGCGTCTTCCATGTCGATATTACCGTTAGCGTCGCATTTTACTACAACGACTTTCATGCCTGCCATAGCAGCTGATGCTGGGTTAGTACCGTGTGCTGATGCTGGAATCAAGCAGATGTCGCGATGACCTTGACCGTTAGCTTCTTGGTAACGACGTATTGTCAAGAGACCAGCGTATTCGCCGCTCGCACCTGAGTTAGGCATGAATGACATACCTGCGAAGCCTGTGATTTCGCAAAGATCCTTTGCTAATTCGTTAATTAATTCCAAGTAACCTTCAGCTTGATCTTGTGGTACGAATGGGTGGATGTTAGCGAACTCTGGCCAGCTCAATGCGAACATTGAAGTTGCTGAGTTGAGTTTCATAGTACATGATCCGAGAGGAATCATGGCGCGGTTCAAACTCAAGTCGCGGTCTTCAAGTTGTTTCATATAACGCATCATGTCAGTCTCGCTGCGATATTTGAAGAATACAGGTTCTTGCAAATATGCAGAGGTACGTTGCATGTCTTCTTGAATACCGTTAAATGTGCCGCAAACTGCAGGGTTGCATACGAAGTCTTCATGTTGTTTGCCGAGAGCTTCACATACTACAGCAACGATTTCGTTTACGTCAGCCAATGATGTTGTTTCGTCCAAGCTGATAGCGAAATGTTGTTTGTCGATGATACGGAAGTTCATCTTATGTTGAAGAGCTACTTCGTTGACTTTGCATGTGCAGAAGCCTTCTGGCAACTCGAAATGTAATGTATCGAAATAATAATCGTTGAGTTGTTTTACGCCATACTTTTGCATTTCCTTGTCGAGGACGCAAGCGAGGATGTTGATATGGCGAGCGATTTCTCTGATGCCTTCTGGTCCGTGATAGATTGCGTAGAAGCCTGACATGATACCGAGGAGAGCCTGAGCTGTACAGATGTTAGATGTAGCCTTTTCGCGTTTGATATGTTGCTCACGAGTTTGAAGAGCGAGACGGTAAGCCGGATTGCCGAGAGCGTCTTTTGAGATACCGATGATACGACCTGGCATTTCGCGTTTGTAAGCGTCTGTTGTTGCGAAGAAACCTGTGTGAGGACCGCCGAATGCCATAGGCAAACCGAAGCGTTGGCTTGAGCCGAGCACCACATCAGCGCCCCATTCGCCAGGAGGTGTCATAAGAGCGAGACTCATAAGATCTGAAGCCACAGCTACCTGCATACCTTTTTCTTTCCATGCTTTCACATCTTCGCTATAGTTGATGATACGACCATATTGGTTAGGACATTGTACTAAAACACCGAAGTAATCCTCACATGCACAGAAGTTCTTGATGTCGTCAACAACGACTTCTATGCCTTGATAGTAAGCTCTTGTCTTGATAACATCGATAGTTTGTGGGAACACGTCGTTAGCCACAAAGAATTTCTTTACGCCACCTTTTACTTGAGCGCGGCTGCGGCTGTGCCAGAACATCAACATCGCTTCTGAAGCTGCTGTTGCCTCGTCCAACAATGAAGCGTTTGCCAATGGCATTGCTGTCATGTCGCTGATAACTGTTTGGTAATTCAAGAGAGCTTCGAGACGTCCTTGTGAAATCTCAGCTTGATATGGAGTATATGATGTGTACCAACCTGGATTTTCAAGAATATTACGTGTGATGACACCAGGAGTGATTACGTTATAGTAACCCATACCTATATAGCTTCTGTAAATCTTATTCTTAGCACCGAGAGCTTTGAGGTTGCCGAAACATTCATATTCGTTCAAGCCTCTGCCTATATTTAAACCTTGTGGAAGACGAATTTCCGGAGAAATAATTTCGTCAATAAGTTGATCTGTTGATTCAACGCCAACGACCTTAAGCATTTTTTCAACATCAGCTTCTGTTGGTCCGTTGTGACGTTTGATGAAATTGTTGTTAATCATATCACTATGTATTTAATAAGTTATTGTATTCACAAAGCGCAAATTTAGTTTTTTTTTCTTATAATTTATACTAAGAATAAATTATTTTATATTTTTGCATAAAATAAATTTTAGAAGCATGAAAAGAAACATTTTATTTTTGTTATTGTGTATCAGTTTTTTATTGCCATCATGTAAAAAAGACTATTCCATAAAGTATGATGGTTCAAAAACCATTGAGATGGTATTATTAGAAGAATTAACTCTTGATGTAGAATCAGATTATGATTTAACATATACTTCTGATAATGATATGGTTGTTACTGTTGACGCTGACGGCAAACTTTTGGGAAAGAATGTTGGAGAAGCCAATATCAGCGTATCGAACACTGAGAACAGCTTAGACCTCAAGGTCAATGTCTCATTATTTGAAGAGCCAACGCTCAATTTTGGCATCTCCACTAACGAGATAAAGAAAATTTACGGAGAACCTAGACATAATTTTGGCGACACCATTTATATCTATGGCAGCGGCAACAATTGGTATTCATACGCTGTATGGGAAATGGATTTCTTCTTTATTGATAATCAATATATTGAATCGGACATCTACATCAGAAGTGATTTACAATTACGTGTTGATGAATATTTGAATGAGAATTATTATTTACAAGGAGAATACAATGATACTATTGATGATGTTGTCACTACATATTACATATATTTAAATGCGGAAGATCCTCAAGATGCTAATGTTCTAGTTGGAAAGATACATAATGTAGGAGAATATAAAGACATTTGTTTATTCTACACTCCATTTAATAGTGATAAAAGAAATGATTATAAAGATATTATAGGCAGGATTAAAAAGAAGAGATTCATTGAAGGAAGATAATATAAAGCGTAAAAAGAAGGCTCATGCATCTGAGCCTTCTTTTTTATTTTGACGTTTACGTTCTATTTCATCTAGGATAATTTTTCTAAGGCGTAAATTTTTCGGTGTTATTTCCAGATATTCGTCATCGCGAATCATTTCCATATATTCTTCCAAGGAAAAGCGTTTAGGTGGGATAAGGACTATTTTCTCATCGGAACCTGATGCACGAATATTAGTAAGATGTTTGGTCTTATTAACATTCAGTACTATATCATTGGAGCGTGTATTTTCGCCTATAACTTCGCCCATATATACTTCTTCGTTAGGTTGAACGAAGAATGAGCCTCGGTCTTGGAGTTTCCAGAGAGCATAAGGGACAGCCACACCTGTTTCCATTGCTATAAGAGCACCGGTATTACGTCCAGGGATTTCGCCTCTCCATGGCTCATAACCTTTAAGTCGTTGTGACATAACGGCTTCACCTTCAGTAGCTGTCAACATACTGCTTCTCAATCCTATTAGACCTCTTGAAGGAATTTCGAAGTCTATATTCATACGATCGCCTTTAGGATGCATATTTGTCATCTCTCCTCTACGAGATGTAACAAGTTCAATTACACGTCCTGCGAAATCTTCCGGCACCTGAACTGTAAGTACTTCGATAGGTTCGCATTTCACTCCTTCAATTTCTTTCACAATGACTTTAGGTTGTCCTATCTGAAATTCATAACCTTCTCGACGCATTGTCTCTATCAAGATTGAAAGATGAAGGATACCACGTCCATATACCATCATCGCGTCTGGTGAAGCTGTATCTTCAATACGAAGCGCAAGATTTTTCTCTGTCTCCTTATACAAGCGTTCACGTAGATGTCGTGATGTTACGAATTTACCTTCTTTACCAAAGAACGGAGAGTTGTTGATAGTAAAAAGCATACTCATGGTAGGTTCATCAACTTGTATTGGTGGCAATGCTTCAGGATTTTCCAAATCAGCAACCGTATCGCCGATTTCGAAATCTTCCAAACCCATTATCGCGACAATATCACCTGCTTTGACAGGATTCTTCGTTCTTTCTTTACCGAGTCCTTCAAAAGTATATAACTCTTTGATGGTATTTCTACGCACAGTACCATCTCTTTTTACAAGAGAGATATTCATACCTGCCTGTAAGACACCTCTTTTGAGACGACCTACGGCTATACGTCCGACGTATGAACTATAATCTAATGACGTTATAAGCATCTGTGGCGTTCCTTCCTCATATTTAGCCTCCGGAATATGTTCCAGTATTACATCTAGCAAGTATGAGATGTCTGATGTCACATTATTGTAATCATCTGACATCCAACCTTGTTTTGAAGAACCGAATACTGTTGGGAAGTCTAGTTGTTCTTCGTTTGCTCCTAAATTAAACATCAGGTCGAAGACTGCCTCATGAGTCTCTTCAGGATAACAGTTTGGTTTATCTACCTTATTTATCACGACTATAGGCTTAAGACCCAACTGTAAGGCTTTTTCGAGTACGAATCGAGTTTGCGGCATTGGACCTTCAAAAGCATCAACAAGAAGGATGACACCGTCAGCCATATTCAAGACGCGTTCCACCTCACCGCCGAAGTCGGAGTGACCGGGAGTGTCAATGATATTAATCTTAACGCCCTTATAACGTACAGAAACATTTTTAGATAAGATGGTAATGCCTCGTTCTCTTTCAAGATCGTTATTATCCAATATCAAATTTCCTGTCTCCTGATTATCTCTAAACAACCTCGATTGGTATAAGATACGATCTACCAAAGTGGTTTTGCCATGGTCAACATGGGCAATAATTGCAACATTACGAATACTATCCATCTATATTTATTTTGTTTAAAAAAACTTGCAAATTTACAAAAAAGTCATCAGAAATATATTCTTTTCTGATGACTTTTACAAAATTATTTCGATTTATCAGGGTAAGCCGGAGCTGCAGGACTCGTCTCCCAATTTTTCAATTCTTCCAATATAACTTCAATAGCCTTATTAAGTTGTTGATCTTCTCCCATATATTCCAGATAAGGGTTATTATCTATAACGATATCAGGTTCTACGCCATATCCTTCAATAATCCAGTTGCCGTCTTTGTCGAAATGAGCAAATTCAGGGCGATTCAATGTTCCACCGTCAATGAAAGGAAGGCTTCCTCTAATACCCACGACACCTCCCCATGAACGTGTTCCTATAGCTTTTCCTAAATTATAATGTTTAAACTGCCATGGGAACAAATCACCGTCAGAAGCAGAGTATTTATTGAGCAACAAGACTTTAGGACCATTCATAATCTGTGCGGGCTTTGTTGTAACTCCTTCGTTACGTCCTACAATATACATTGCTATCTCACGACGTAAACGTTCTATGATCATTGGTGAGACATTACCACCGCCATTACCTCTATCGTCAATAATAAGGGCTTTCTTGTTTAGTTGCGGATAGAAATATTTCACGAACTCATTCAAGCCTTCCACACCCATATCTGGAATGTGGATATAGCCGACCTGTCCATCGGTAGCTTCTGACACCTTATTAATATTATCCTGAACCCAATTATAATAGTAAAGATAATATTCATTATCTATAGGTTTCACAATGACATCACGGGCACCTTTTTCAGAGGCTTGGTCATTGAGTGACAACATCACTGCGGTATTAGCCTTACCCACCAAGGCTTCATAGATATTATTCATATCTTTAGTGCTTTTACCATCTATTGCGACGATAAAATCGCCTTCTTTTGCATTCACGCCCACTTCGGTAAGAGGAGATACAGTTGTTTTATTCCAGCTTTCACCTTTTAAGATCTTGTTAATCTTGTAATAACCGCTCTCATCTCTTTCCAATTTAGCGCCTAGCAATCCCATATTGATACGTTCATTATCAGGTCTATCGCCTCCACCTGTATATGCATGACCTACATTAAGTTCTCCAATTAGTTCACCAATGAGATAATTCACATCATTACGATCTCCGGCATATGGTATTAAAACAGAATATTTGTCGTGCATTGCATTCCAATCTACTCCGTGCATATTAGGATCGTAGAAGAAATCACGCATCTGGCGCCATGCTTCCGTATAAATCTGAGCCCATTCTTCTTGAAGATTGACCCATTTTTTCATGTTAGAAAGATCGAGACTCTCTTCTGAAGAACGTAACTCTCTCTTTGGAGCATCAACGACTTTAAACTTAGAACGATCTCTGTAAACCATTTTCTTTCCATCTGCTGAAAAATGATATACAAAGATATTTCCAATCTTTTCCGCTTTCTTTTCTTTAATATCATAATAGTAAAGTCCTCTATTATCGTCAGAATATGAGATATAATACAACGCATTATCGGCAGCATTAAGACTAAAATATTCTCCTGGACGTAAGCCTGGCAGCGGAATAACACGTTCTATAATACCATCAAAATCAATTCTTATTGACTTATCGTTTTCTTTTACTTTATCGTTCTTCTTGTCTTTTTTAGAATCATCAGCCTCTCCCTCATCATTAAGTATTTGAACCTCATTATTTTGAGTAATAAAAGGAGAGCTGGTTTCCTTTTGTAGTGTGACAAGATATATGCGATTCATATCTTTGTATGAATGATTCCATTCTGTCCAGCTATAGTCAGGATTAAAGTCACGTTCTGAAGTGAAATAGAGATATTTACCATTTTTATCGAATGCGGGTGTATAAGAGTCGAACCACATATCTGTCACAGGATTTGACTCTTTTGTGTCAATATTATATATAAATATACGGCGATTTTCTCCGATATTCGCGAAAGAATAAGCTATCCATTTGCTATCTGGTGACCATTTATAATCTCTCAGTTCACCGGCATTTGATTGTGCTATGGTAGTGATTTTCTTGCTTGCGACATCGATCATATTGATACGATTCATTTTATCATACCAAAGAATATATTTAGCGTCTGGCGACCAGACAAGATTATATTTATATGTTGAAGATATTGATTCAGGTGTGGTAAGTTGGATTGCTTCTTCTTTTCCATCTTGTTTTTGGATATAAATCTCATCTTCACCGCTTCTATCTGAGATAAAAGCTATATAATCGCCTTTAGGTGACCACGCTACAGTTCTGTCGTGAACACCATCGCTGTCTGTAAGATTTCGTGTTATTCCTGATTTGGCGGGCACAGTCCAGATGTCACCTCTAGCTCCAAAAGCCACACGTTCCCCATCAGGAGAGATGCTATAGCTGTTGATATTTTTTGATGCATCGACATATTTATCTCTGCGGCTCATCAAGTCGTTGTTTATCTGTACCTTTATTGGATATATCTTATTATCATTCAGATTATAACGATACAATTCCCCACCGTTCTCATACACTATATCGTTGTCGCCCAATGATGGGAATTTGATGTCATAATAGGTATAATCTGTTAATTTTGTAGTGGTTTTAGTATTCATATCATAGACGAAGAGGTTCATTATTCTATCGCGGTCGGAGCAGAAATAAACCTTATCGTCAACCATCATAGGGAAGATGTCCTGAGCCACATTATCAGTAAGATTTGTCAGCTCTTTCGTATTAAAATCGAAAGTCCAGACATCGTCTGCCATACCGCCTTCGTAGTATTTCCAGGTACGGAACTCACGCATGACACGGTTGAAAGCGATTTTATTCCCATCAGAAGAGTATGATATCCAGCTACCTTCCACAAAAGGAAGTTCCTCTGGAAGACCTCCATTGATATTTACGACAAACAGATGACCTACGAAATCATTAAAGGTTTGTTTTCTAGAACGAAACACGATGTTTTCATTATCTTTCCATGCCATGACGATATTATTAGGACCCATACGGTCAGAGAGATCATCACGACCTAAAGTAGCGGTGAATGTAAGACGTTTAGGAACTCCACCTTCAGCCGGCATGACATAGACCTCGGTATTACCGTCATATTGAGCGGTAAAAGCGATATTTTTTCCATCTGGCGACAGTCTGGCGAAGATCTCAAGACCCTCGTTGTCGTTTGTCAATTTTGTCGCCACACCGCCATCTATTCCAACGGTGTATAAGTCACCGGCATAGCTAAAAACGACCTGATTCCCATGTATTGTAGGGAAACGAAGCATTTTAGCATCATCCTGAGCTTGCAATGTAATACCAAAGACAAGCATCATACATAAAATAATAATGTTAGTTCTCATTTTGTTTGATTTTGATTAATACTATGTTCTTCAAAATAATCTATCTAAAAAGACTCTTTGGACTTCCACATCATCCTTCAGGTAAACCAGATATGCCTCTATATCCTTTTCGAAATTCATCTGGCGCAAGGCTATCATATACTCTTTCAATTGTTCATAATACAAAGCATCTTCCCTACCCGTCTTATAATCAATAATTATCACTTTATCATCAAGTTCCACATATCTGTCAGGACGGAGTCTGGCTGCAGGTGTCATAATTTCCATCTCATTTCTCACAATGGCATTTGCGGAATAAGCCTCTTTTATTTCCTCTTTAGAAATAATTTTCTTAAATTTCTCATACAAGGAAGAAGCTTGTTTCTCATCTATGCTACCCTCGTTAAGATAATTATCAATTACATTATGAGCATCATCGATTGTGTTAATCTTTGAGAATATTTCATGAACAAGATTACCCCATTCCTGAGGGCTAAACTCTTCATCATCACTCCAAAACATCGTAGGATCTGCCTCTAACCTAAGAGATTCCATCCAATTAAGAGTCTGAATATCATCATCTTCAGAAAGTTCAACATATACAGGCTTAGCTTTTGACTCTTTAGATTCATGATATTCAATATTTCCTATCTGATAAACAATATTCTCATCATTCTCTTCCAGATGACAACAATTATCCTTAAAATAATCAAGGAAGAAATTATTGACTCTATCGGTTTTGCTTTTCTTATCATGATCATCGTTAGTATAGACGAACAAAATATCTTCAGGACGCGTCATAGCCACATACATAATATTAAAATCATCGAAGGCAGCTTTATTATATTCATCTGTGTAATAATGAGATAGATCTGTCCCCAGTATTTTTTTGTTTATAGGAAGGAGAAATTTGTCAATATGAGGTATATCGTTTAAAACATCAATATTCTCTTTTACCGACAGCCATATCTCATCTGATTGAAATCTGGAAGGCACCTTTGTATATGCGTATGGATACATGACTACCTTAAACTCCAGACCTTTAGATTTATGGACACTCATAATGCTGACAGCATCTATATCGGCTGAAAGTTTAACGAAGAAATTATGTGATTTTCTATCCCAATGCTCAATAAAAGACGTAATACCGTTATTATCAGAGTTTTGCCACTCATGTACAAGATTCATAAAATATTGGAGGAATATGTCTTCTATAATGTTAAAATTATAAAAACGAATCAGTTTCACACATAAATCATAGAGACTATATGCATTATTTCTTATCTCCATGAGACCTTCAACATCAATTTCACTTGCTACCACATTACTGAAATCATTATTTTCATCGGATGACGATTTGCACAATTGATTATAATATGACAAGGATAATTTTGTCACTGCATTATTCTCATCAGATAGATACTTAAGCGTCAGCACCATAAGCATGACTTTATCAGATGATTTCAACAATATTGAATCAGCGGAGACAATAGGAATATTATTATTTGCAAGAAAGCCGGCTATATCCGAGCCATCGGCATTACTACGAACGAGGATAGTTATATCTTTATATTGAAAACCCTTATCTATCAACACTTTGATCTGTTCCAGCATAGAATTTTTCACTGCGTTTTTATATAGAGTTTTCTCAGACTCTTTTTTAGCATTCTCATTAGAAAGATCCTTAAAATTATCCATTTTAAAGACTTCCACTCTGACGCATCCATCATACAACAGATTATCTCTGACTTTCTGTTTCATATTATCCTGATAAACTTTTTTATAATCTTCATCATCAAGATAATCTTTAGAGTAATCGAAGAATGAATTATTAAATTCCACTATATGTTTCTTGGAACGATAATTAGTGCCCAATGATTTTGCTTCCCAGTTATTTATAAAATTTGTTTCACAATCCTCGCCCAACTCATTAGAAGTTTTTTTGTAAATCCTAGGAAGCTGAATAATTTGTTCCACTTCTCCGCTTCTAAATCTGTATATTGCCTGTTTAGCATCGCCTACCAATATGCTTTTCTTATTTTCAGACAGGCTGTTATTAATCAATGGCATAAAGTTAAACCATTGTAACAGAGAGGTATCCTGAAACTCATCAATAAAGAAATGTTTAAAGCGATTACCTATTCTTTCATATATAAAAGGCACGGAGCAATCGCCAATGACATCAGATATTCTTTTGTTAAATTCTGATATATGAACTTTATTTGTTTCTTCAATATATTGATCGATTATTTCCAACAATTTGGTTCTAAGCACATAAAGATATAGGTTTTTACGTATTAAGTTAGTGATATACAAGTTATTATAATCGGTCACAATTTTTCTAAACAAATCTACTATATTGACGGATTTATTTACATTAAAAATTAAATCTTTTGGAGCTTTTGATGAAAACCAATTACTACCATCAAATATTTTTTTCACGTAAGCGGAAGCGAAAGAAGAGGGATCTAATTCATCCAGTTTATCAAAATATATTTTCTTTCTCAGCAAAGAAGGCAGACCTTTAGAACCCTGATAAAAGCAGTCATCGGTAAGAGAATAGGCATTGATGATTTCATTTAGGTTTTCTATTGTATCGTTGATGTCTAGTTTAAATGAATCTATTTTTTCATTCAGATAATTTAGAGTTTGCAGATATTCATCTTTAGACAAGGATGTGAGGTTCAAGGACTCACCTTTTTTGTAGGCGCTTTCTTTTAAAAGTTTTGCCACAAAATCTCTGATAGGGAATTCCACTTTCCAGCTTGACTCTTTATCTAACTGATACTCGACGAAGTCTTCCAATATTTCTGTCAGATAAGAATCCTCCTTACCGATTTTCTCATCTATACGTTGAATCAATTCATCCATCAGATCATCGTCATCTAACAGCACCATATACTGAGCGGGCAGATTAAGTTCACGAGCGAAACTACGTGATATATGTTGAACGAAACTGTCTATTGTAGATACATTAAAATCGGAATAATTATGTAGGATATTATTATACAGTAATTTAGCTCTTTCCACCAGCACATTTTCCTGAAGATTGGTAAGTTGCAGCAATTCATTCTTAACAGAACATTTTTCGACAGGAAGATTGATAATATCGTCAAGTGTAATGAGTATTTTATTTTTCATCTCATTGGCAGCCTTATTAGTAAATGTTACCGCCAGTATTTCTCTATATGAATTATCTGATGAGTCAAGACAGATGGCGAGGAATTCTCTTACGAGAGTATAAGTTTTCCCTGATCCTGCTGATGCACGATAAAGAACAAATTTTCTATCGTTGTCATTACTCATCATTTGTTTATATCAGACTTTTTAGCTTTATTTTTATTCTTTTTATTTCTTCGTGTGAATATCTCTTTTATATTATCGAAGCTTTGTGAGAAGGAGATACCGACTCCTTGGGTATAGTCGGAATAGTTTTCGTATGTATAGGTATAATAGTTAGTATTAAAATTAGAATGGTTATACACCTTGAAGCTAAGTCGATTATTGATTTTCCATGATATATCCACGTCGCCCACGATATTATTAGCGTTTTGCGACATATCATTTGTTCCGGTGTACATACCTAGATTACCTTCTATTGTAAGTCTGTCGTCGAATAACTGTGTTGAAAGAGCCACTTCCAGTTCTTCTTGGGTGATATTATCTTCGGGGGTATATCTCACACCCACGTCGAAATCCTTGCTTATTTGTGACAACCAACTACTTAGAGAACTCGTCAGCACTCCATAATATGTTGAAGCTCCGATAGTAGTCATATTAGCCGATGAATATGTGAATGTACCCAGAACTAGCAGTGATATGATCTGTTGAGACATAACAGCCTGATCGGTTGTATCGACCACGCTAAACACTGTATTACGGATGTCATCGGTAGTATTAGGCAATTCGATGCCGAAATTGATTGTAGGGTTTGTCAGTTTATCACTGAGTCGCAGTATGCAATCGACATTAACGTTATTGGAAGAAGTCAGGGAGTCGGTTAGAATACCCAGTGAAGACAGAGAAGATTTTGTTCTATATACGCCAGTGACACTCATATCGGCATCGTCAACTTTTCCTGTCCAGTTGATAGTTCCGCCCTGACGAAGTTGGAAATTACGTTTGATAAGGTTTTGGAAATTAAAGCTGAAGGTTCCATCGTTGATGACATAATCACCGAACAATGATAATCCATCGGTATTATAACCCAGTCGGATATTACCATTTCCATTAGCATTTATACCACCTAGATTAGATGGAAGGATAATGTTAAGAGTTGCATTTTCATTTACATCGGCATTAAGTTCAAAAGAGAATTTCTTATTTGTTTTTTGTTTTTGGTTCGAGACATAATTTGCGGTATCTTGTTCCTGATATGAATTTTTCTGTTTAAACACTATAAAGTTATCGTTGACAGTATAGGCGCTAGTCAGGAAGATATTAATATCAGTTCCGGGCATTGTTTCTGCGTTGACGCCGATATACATATCATCTAAAGTACCTTTGATAAGGAGGTCACCATCAGCGATAGCAGTACCGTAGAATGAAGTGTTATCATCGGCTAACATATTCATTCCCACAAAATTATCCAGCGACGCACTAATATCGAAGTTAAAATCTCTCAAATAATTATGGGTGATAACACCTTTAGCCACGGCATGATTATCCAAGGTATCGGTAAGATAAAGCTCATTGATCTCAATTAAATTTTTCTTAAAAATAATAGACTGATCTCTGGTTATCTGAACATATTTAGTATCATTTATTCTATAGTATGTGTTAAGATAATCTATTTTACATGCAGCGTCCTTAAGGAGCAGTCTTCCTATAAGGACAGGTTCTTTAACGGAGCCTTTGAGATACAGGTCGCCATCCAAATCGCCCTCCACTCTGCTGATTAATCCTACAGTAAAAGGATTTAGAGGATAAATATTGAATTTATTAAGATTTATTCTAAAGTTAAGATTGTCATTTCTAGACGTATAATATTTTCCGCGCAGCGAAAGAATTCTCTCTATGTGATTATCAACATCTTTGGTAATTTCAGTCTGGATAAAGATAGATGTATCAGCCGCATGCCATACGGCATCCAGTTCCGCATCACCGATAAGTTTGTCATTTACAGATATTTTGTTAATATCCAGATTTGACAGGAAAGTAAGTCTTTCTTTTATTCCCGCGACTTTAAATTCGCCGTCGATAATAGCATCGACAAAGAAGTTACCGTTAGAGATGAGTTTATCAAAACTAGATATATCCAATTTATTAAATTGGACTGACAAGGTATCGTTCATCGTCATCGGAAGATAACCTTTTATCTTAAGAGCCTGATTTCCAGACAAGATATCAAAATCATTTATAAATGTTCTTGAATTTTTAAAATTGATATAACAATTTTGTGATATTGTCCACAGGCTATCATTTATCAAGACGTTAGTATAAGGTATTCTCAGAATGCCGCCATGATAATTATCATCTGCCACATAATAGGCTTTGATAGTTCCCTTGTTTCTATCCTCTGGGAGGTCATCATTCCATGACAGATCAAACAAGACGCTATCGCTATGCACATCGAAGTTAAAGTGCATATTTTCCATTGACAATCTGTTAGGATTCTTCTCTGTTTCCTCTCTGAGTATCAGTTCTTTAAAATTGACATCAGCCACTATCCTATCATTTTGTGTTCTATTTGTAAGATGGAAGTCATTGATAATAAAATTATTATAAGATATTTGGTATGAATGCAGATTTGAATAGAAGGAATAATCTTTTGTAAAATTAATAAGAAGATTTGTATTTTCCGACACATACAGACCTGGGACGAAAAGTTCCGTCAATGACTGGGTATTTTTCAGGTTCATATCGAAGTAGAAATCGAGGACATCATCATCAAGTTTAACGCCTTTCTCTGTCCATTTCTTGATATGGAAGTGGTTTAAGACATAATTTTTAAAGGTATTAACAGATTTTTTAATATTTATGACACCGCTAGCATTAATATCGAAGAAGTCGCAATTTACTGCCAGATCTTTATATTTATATTGATATGGATTGGTTTTCAGTGCCAGGTAGAAATCTTTCATTTGCAGAGAGCCTCTATCATTTTGTATAGAAGTATTTTCCAGATATAAATCACCGTACATATCATTAGGATCGAGTCCTTTGAAAGAAGTATTAATTTTTGTTGAGACTTTAAATTTCCGTTCATCATTCATCAATCCAAGAGCATGAAGGTCGGCATTTTTAACATCGGCAATAATATCGAATTCGGGCACATCGGCAGTGAGATTTGCCAGAGCATTTAATTCCGTTCTAAGGACTTCAGATTGAATATTGGTAGAAAGCGCGAATTTTTCATTTTCGAAGTCGCCCAAGATTTTAATATCATTGAAGTCATTTTCAAGCACATGCAGATGTTGTATATCTATATCCAAATCAATATCAGCATCATTCTTTGTAAAGCCGGCACCATGGAGGTCGGCTGACATTGTAATCACAGCATCATCATCAAATTTCAATAAATCCTTGACATTCAAGCTATCTGTACTTATCTTCGCATAATAGTGAGGTTTTGACAATGAGAGAAGGTCGTGATTAAGATTACAATCGACATTAATATCACCGAGATTAGTATTAAGTTTGAATTTCGTTGTAAAATTATTTGGATAGCCCTCATAATGAGCCGACAGTTTTGCTTGTTTCAGAGCGGACAACATTTCTGGCAATGGCACTTTTGATGTCGGAGTCGGTATCGCCAACTGAGTGATATCCTGATAGGTAAAGTTAAGTTCCTTAATATCTGCCAAAATATGAGTCTCAAAGAAGTTTGGAAGACCTGTCATTTTGATATCACCTTCGAAATTGGTACTATCCTTAAAAGAGAATCTAAAGTCTTCCGCGACAAAATCTCTGACATAACCATTTATAGAGCCTTCTATCTGCAGAGTGTCTTTCATGATTTTCATCACATTAGTAAAGTAGCCAATATCACTCAATGTCAATTGTGAAGGTCTGAACTCTGCTTCAATCTTCACTGAATCTACGAATTTATTATAAGCTTTAAGATCATTATACAAGAAACGAAGATCCATGTCGAGTGATGTCGCATGAGTCTTAAGAATCATATCATTGAGTATCAAACCTTTAGTACTAAACAACACTTTTGAGTCGGAGCGAAGAGTATCAATACTGAAACCACATCTGTCATTAGCGGAGATATGATGTATAAAGGCAGAGATAGTATCCGACTTACAATGTAAGTCACTGAATTTCAAATCAATATCATCTATATCAATATATCTGTAATCCATTGATTCTTTATCAGGATTATATTTCGTTTGGTTCCAGACCACCACATTACCATTATCAAAAGTAAAGTCATCGATGATCAGTTGAATATTATTGTTGTCATTATTTTTTTCTTTATGATCATTATTGCCATCAGATTTAAACAGCTCTGCAATATTAGAAGAGGAAGCGTTATCATATTTCACAATATTAGCCACCACATCACTGATATAGAGTTGTTTAATTCTAATAATATCAGCATAATCGGAGAGGGCGAAGCGTACTTTAAGTTCACCGACTTTAAACATCGGGTTATCATTCTTATCATTTATATAAACGTCCTCGGCATATATTCCCAGATCGGATGTAAGATGGAAGTTCTTGATACTCACTTCTGTATCAAGTTTATCAGACAGCACGCCTGCTGCGGTACGTGCGAGCATACTTTGGACATTCACGTCAATAAGCACGACATATAAGCTCAACAATAAAGCAAAAAATATCGTAATTACAATTAAAATGCTATGTATAATAGTTTTCTTCGTATTTTTGTCCTTTCTTTTTAAATGCTTATGAACGAATACATATTAGCTATCGAGTCGTCATGTGATGACACTTCAGCAGCGGTACTACGAGGTACGACAGTACTATCTAACATCATTGCCAATCAAGAAGTTCACCGTCAGTATGGTGGTGTTGTTCCGGAACTGGCATCACGTGCTCATCAACAAAATATCATACCTGTTGTTGACGCCGCCTTAAAACATGCAAATATAACAAAAAAAGAATTATCTGCAATAGCTTTTACACGAGGACCTGGACTTTTAGGTTCGCTTCTGGTAGGTTCTTCATTTTCAAAAGCATTTGCGCTTTCGATGAACATTCCTCTTATTGAAGTAAATCATACGAATGGTCACATTATGGCTTTATTTGCTCAGGAAGAAGGAGAAATTTCCAAGGTTCCTGAGTTTCCATTCTTATGCCTTGCGGTATCGGGAGGTCACACACAGATCATCAAGGTCAAAGATTATTTTGATTTGGAGATTATAGGCAAAACCATCGATGATGCGGCAGGAGAAGCTTTTGACAAGATAGCGAAGATCATGGGCTTACCATATCCCGGAGGACCTGTCATTGACAAATTGGCTCAGGAAGGAAATCCTAAGGCGTTTTCTTTTAGCAGAGCGCATCTTCCAGGATACAATTATAGTTTCAGTGGTTTAAAGACAAGTTTTTTATATTTCTTAAGAGACAAGCTTAAAGAGGATGCTGATTTCATTGAGAAGAACAAATCCGATCTATGCGCTTCCATTCAGAGAGAGATAATTGATACTCTGATGGACAAGCTTGTTAAAGCATCAAAAGAGACCGGCATCAGGCAAGTCGCTATTGCCGGAGGTGTTTCAGCCAATTCCGCCTTAAAGAAAGCCATGTACGATGCTGAGAAGAAGTATAAATGGGATATTTTCATTCCCAAATTCAAGTTTTGCACCGACAATGCCGCGATGATAGGCATAGCCGGATACTTTAAGTACAAAAACGGCGATTATGCCACACAAGATTTAACGCCTTACGCCAGAACAACAACCCAAAAATAAGATATTATGGAATGGAAAACATTGCTTTCTCCTGTAAGAGAATTCAGAGATCACAAGGTATCCGACATTCGTAATGCATTTCAAAGAGATTACGACAGGATCATTTTCTCCAACGTATTTCGTCGATTACAGAACAAGACGCAGGTTTTCCCTCTTCCTGGAAGCAAGATGGTTCATAACCGCCTGACACACAGCCTGGAAGTCGCCAGCGTAGGTCGTTCCATAGCAAGATTAGTGACAAAAAATCTTATTGAATCATCTGGCAGCGACATTATACGTAACATCTACGATATAGACACAATCGTATCGGCAGCATGTCTGGCTCACGATCTTGGCAATCCACCCTTTGGTCATTCGGGAGAAGAGACGATAAGCAGTTATTTCAAGGAAGGACCTGGCAAAGACCTGGAAGTCAAAATACCGGAATATCAATGGACTGACCTGATATATTTTGAAGGTAACGCCAATGCATTCCGTCAACTCACACATCAATTTACAGGAAGACGTCAGGGCGGCATGTCGCTCACATACGCCACTCTCGCCACTTTGATAAAATACCCATATCCATCATATAACAAGAACCGAAAAAAGAAATATAATTTCTTTTATTCTGAGAAAGAGACATTCAGGAAAGTTATGGAAGGATGCGGCATACCCTGTTTAGATGATGAAAACATGTATTATGCCCGTCATCCGCTATCTTTTATGATGGAAGCCGCCGACGATATATGTTATCTTATTCTAGATATGGAAGATGCACACAAGAGAGGTATTGTCTTAACAGAAAAGATAGATTATTTCTTCACATCTTTCTTTAAAGAAGAAGAGAAATGGTTCTTTGAAAGAAAAGAAGAAGTTTTTAAAATTGTCACCGACGACAATGAAAGAATGGCATTTTTAAGAGCCACTGTAATTAATAAACTGGTCGATTGTGTATCCAAAGTCTTCATTCAGTATTATGATGAGATAATGGAAGGCAGTTTCAAAGGCAGTCTGGTATCACATCTACCTGATTTTGAAAACAATTCATTAGAAGAATGCAGGAAATTCTCCCTAAAGAACATTTACAAGCATCCTTCCGTAGTGAAGGTAGAACTAACAGGTTTTAATGTCATTGGTGAACTTATTGATGAATTTGTTCAGGCAGCAATACATCCCGACAAAGTATATAATAAGAAATTATTATCAATCATTCCGGAACAATTTAAGACTGATAAAACAGACATATACTCAAGAATACAAGTCGTTCTAGATTATATTTCCAACATGACAGACCTTTATGCCGTAGAATTATATAAAGATTTAAGAGGAATACAATAATTTTTCTGCCGCTGTCATCAGAGAAGGTACAAAACGCTAACACTCTTTTTTAAGAAACAATCATGATATAGTAAAAGCCATTTGTAAAGAAATTATAAAATTATATCTATAAGCCTATGATAACCTCATTATCACGACATCTGCCAAATGAGAAACTCCCCATCTCTTATCTCCTATCATCATTAATTGCTTTTTGTGAGAATAATAAGTTATCATCCTTACACGTAATGCCGAGGATTTTCTTCCTTACATAAAATCAAAATCATTTGAAAATGAATTAGTTGAGAAAATAGAAAATAATATAAGGATATATATTTTGAGGAGGTAATTTTTAACACTTTTTTGATAGAGTTATTATCTTTTACTACTCTATATAATTAAAGGGAACTTCTATAAATTACCCGTTTGAATAAATTTTGACAATCATATTAAAAAAATAAATGTGTCATGATTATTACAATAACTTTCAATGAATTAAAAGAGATTATCTCAAACAAAACCAACGACAAAGTCAATTTGGATTTGCATTACGTTAATTATAATACTATTAAAGTTTCTTATAAACCTGTGGCCTTTCTGCCCGCTGTTAATGTCAACGTGCAAATAAGAGAAGTTGGAAATTCCAAAATCGTTCTTTCATATAATGCCAACAATGCCATCGATATGATTATAAAAGGACCGGCCGCGTTCTTGGATTCAAATATACCTAAAGAAATCATAGAACTTGATACTACAGATCAAATTGTCACCTTATACCCAACTAAGGTTGAACAATTACAAAAACCTTTAGAAATGATTGAACTTCAACAGCTTTATTTTGATGATGATAAAGTCTGTGTGGAAGTAAAGATGCCTTAAGCTAATTAAGATCTCATTTAATTTCGATTCTTCCTTCTACATCGTCATATTCTGTTCCTATTACACCTCCGAGTTCGTCAATATAATGGATTATAGCTTCAATATCTGTCGATAGATAAACGTCCTCAGGTTCGGCATAACGTAATATTCCCGAGCCACCTAATTCCGTAACAAGATAATCAATACTAGCGATACTATATGTACGATTCAAATCTATAGGCAGATATTCTCCCGTTTCGGCATCTAAAATACGTATATCAGAAACACGACGTTCTCCATTTCCAACATAAGAATATAAATCATTCTCCACATCATATACCACAGGTGTAGGTATCGAAGCATCGACATCGAACTTCAAGCCACTGACTTGCATAAATGAACCAGACTCATTCGGCAAAACGCTTACAGCGAACTCTAATGCGTCCATTAGATGTTGTCCGGTTATTGTCGCCCTATATATATTATTTCCGAATGGCATAACAGAAAGAATATCATTAAAGCTAACATCGCCGCTGTTAATATCGGCACGGAAGCCTCCTCCATTCATTAATGCCACATCACTGCTGGCTAAGGAACGGAATGCGTCCGCGCAAAAATTTCCGATATTTGTCTCACTAAGACGAACAATACGATTTCCATTTTCATCATAAATCGTGAGATCGACATCACTATGCCCGACGATTCTATTTCCTATTATTTCTATCTCTTCTTTAATATCATCTACAAACTGCTGTGTAGCAGCATCGACGGGTGTTGTAGCAGAAGTAATATCAACCAAGGTGGAATTAAGCGTTCCGTCAGTGTTAATAGAAAGCATTCCCACATAATTGAATTGTGTACCAGATGAGGTCAACAATACTGGTTCAGAGTCTTTATTTAACACAAATCTTTCTTCAATGACATGATGTTCATGGCCATCGATAACGGCATCGAGTCCTTTGGTGTTTTCTATAAGTTGCACCGAAGATGGATGTCCTTGAACGTAACCGAAATCGCCCAAATGTGCAAGAGCTATGACATATTCTGCGCCTTTGGCACGAGCTTCATCAATGAAATACTGAGCATTCTGATAGAACTCATCACGCATAAAGGTGTAAAGAGGGGTTCCATTCTCATCACTGAGAGTAACTGCAGTTCCGCTTGTTGTTGTGGTGAAACCCATAAAAGCAATATCGATGTCGCCATAACGGATCATCTTATATGCAGGATACACATACTCATCGGTTTGACAATTCTTCAAGTTGGAGCAAACGACTTCAGCTTCCAGGGCATCCGTCAAAGCAAACATATGAGTCATACCAAAATCCAATTCGTGATTGCCTAAAGTAACAACATCATAACCCACCTCGTTCATAATATCAATAATAGATTCACCTTGCGATGCAGCACCGACAAGTCCGCCACTTATAAAATCGCCACACGAAACTGTTGTGACATAATTTGTATTCTGCTTCTGTTGATTACGCACTGCCACCAACTTAGCATATCCGTCAACAGCACAATGCACGTCGTTATCATACACAATTACAATCTGGCTATCTGGAAATAATTCATTTCCCACAGGTTCATTATTGTTGCAGGAGAACAATGTAAAAAATGTCAAGACAGTAAAAACAGTCATCAGAAAGCGAGTTTTATTCATAGTTAATATCATTAATTATTTCGATTGCAAAAATACTACAGAATTAAATATCATACAATATAATAATCATAAAAAATCAAGAATGTTTTATGACTAAAGACAAAAGTCTAAATGTGTTTGACTTTTTTTAAATCTGAAAGCACTAAAATCTGAGAACCTGAAAATATTTCTGTTGACAATTTTAGTCTGCTAATTCCTTAACAGAAATTAACAAAACATTCATACTTTCATTAACATTTACGTTAAAAATTGTTAAAACCGTAATTTTTCCTTTGCAAACGCTTGACAAAAATATGATGGCGTTGTAGTTTTGCATATGAGAGCACAAAAGTTTTAATAACCGAAATTTATGTTAGTATGGAAAAGAATATTGAAAGGAGAAAGGAATCTCTAAAATCAAACGAAGACAAACCTGTTTTCGTTGTATCTGATAAAAATTTTCGTATCAATAATGATTACATAGTTTTATTATCAAACATCAAACAGCGTTTTAAAAACAGTCAAATCAAAGCAGCTGTTAGAATCAATGACACTATGATTGAATTTTATTGGAGTGTTGGTTCTGATATAGTTGAGATGCAAAGCATTCATAAATGGGGAAGCGGAGTCATCAAGCAACTCAGTCTAGATTTACGAGCCGAGTTTCCTGACAAAGATGGTTTCTCCGTCCGCAATTTGGAATATATGAAGAAATGGTATCTGTTTTATCGTGAGCACTTTGCAAGATCGCACCAAGTTGGTTCGCATTTTACTTTACCAAAAGAATTCTCTTTAGTACCTTGGCGCCATCACGTCCATATAGCATATAAGTGTAAATCTATCGAAGAAGCGATGTTTTATATTCATCAAACTATTGAACAAAATTGGAGCAGGAAAGAACTTGAAGACAATATCTCAGACAACTTATATATAAAAAAAGGAAAAGCATTGACAAATTTTAACAATCAACTCTCTGAACCACAAAGTAAATTAGCTCAAGAAATACTAAAAGATCCTTATAATTTTGAGTTCTTGTCAATGAAAAACGGATACAACGAATTACAATTAGAAGAAGCTCTTATTAATAACATCACTCGTTTTTTATTAGAATTAGGTGTCGGATTTGCTTTTGTAGGGCGACAAATGGAATTAAAAATGAGCAATGGAAAGTCTTTTTTCCCGGATTTGGTTTTTTATCATATCAAATTAAAATCATACGTGGTAATTGAATTAAAGGTCGTTGATTTTTTGCCTGAATTTATTGGGAAACTGAATTTTTATGTATCAGCGGCTGACGAGTTATTACGTTCTAAAGATGACAATCCAAGCATAGGACTTTTAATCTGTAAGTCCAAAGATAAGACTATGGTTGAATGGGCTTTTAGAGGCATCAACACTCCTATCGGTGTCGCTGAATATCAATTACAAGAAATCGTTGACAAAACGACAATTGAAAATTCATTGTAGAAGTATTTTATAAAAACCGCCTCGACTTATTATCGAAACGGTTTTTATAAGCTTGAAAACTCTAAAATCTGAGAACCTGAGAATTTTAGCTAATGACTAAAGACAAAAGTCTAAAGGTGTTTGACTTTTTTTAAATCTGAAAACTCTGAAAACACTAAAATCTGAGAACCTGAAAATATTTCTGTCGACAATTTTAGTCTGCTAATTCCTTAACAGAAATTAACAAAACATTCATACTTTCATTAACATTTACGTTAAAAATTGTTAAAAGCGTAATTTTTCCTTTGCAAACGCTTGACAAAAAGATGAGATGGTTGTAGTTTTGTGGATGAGAACACAAAAGTTTTAATAACCGAAATTTATGTTATGGAAAAAGTTGTCAACAACAAAGAGGAAAGCAATTTCCTTAATTCATTAAAGGATATTGTTAAGTCGGCGAGGCAGTTTGCATATAATTCTGTTAATTTAGCTCAATTGCGTCAGAATTGGTATATCGGTCAGAAACTCGTAGTTCAAGAACAGAAAGGCAAAGACAGAGCTGAATACGGGAAACATGTTATCAAAATAGCATCAAAAGCTCTTACTGATGAATTTGGGAGTGGTTATTCTGAGACAAATCTTAGAAGTTTTCGAAAGTTCTATCTGACTTTCAAAGATTATGTAATTGGGCAGACACTGTCTGCCCGATTTGAAGACACAAAAAGACAGGCATTAATTGCCCAATCTGACAAAACAATCCAGCAGACAGTGTCTGCTAAATCTAAAGATGCAATTCAGCAGATATTGCCTGCAATTTTAAGTTGGTCACATTATGAACGTCTTATGAGAATCAAAGACAAAATAATTAGAGATTGGTATATGAAAGAATCCGCAGAACAGATGTGGAATTTTCGTACCTTAAACAGAAATATCAGGATGTTGGACAAATAGATATGTATGTGAGGATGTATATATTACCGACTGAAACTGAATTAGCTAATGAGATCAAGAAACAAAGAGAAATGTTTTTAGACGGTAAAACATAAAAACTCTAAAAACTGAGAACCTGAGAATTTTGGATAATGACTAAAGACAAAAGTCTAAATGTGTTTGACAAAATTTTCTCAGATTTTCAATTTTCCATTTTCAACTTTCAATTTTCAATTAAATCAGTGGAGTTGGTACGAGGAAGGTACGGAGAAAATAGGGACTGTGATTTCCGAATATATCTCGAATGTGGTAAGAATAAAGTGAGAAAGTATATTAAACCTATTAGACTTTTTTTATTGTTGTCTTGACACAATTTGGTTTACAATCTCCAGAACGAAGTTATGGAAATTCAAGCAGTTCTATCTAACATTTAAAGACTTACAGATTCTGCCTACAGTGTCGGCAGAATCTACGCCATTATTAAGTTGGTCTTACACTCCATCACTTTTTAATTTCCAATATAACAGAAAGACTGCGGGGCATAGAGTATATTATAATCTGATAATTCTTTAGGATTGTCATATTTGGTCAGTTCTCCAATTTCTATAGCGTTAGCCATTGTTTTTTGTTGAAAGTATTTATCATAGAATACTTTTGTTATGCCTGAAGATTCTGATGTTTTATTCCATAAAGACTCTACATCTTCAGAGATAATTCTTTTTATACGGAACTCTCCTACCACTTTCTTAACAGGATATGATGCGTAAATGATAACAGTAGAAACATCTTTCCTCTTGAACATCGATTTACGATATTCATATTTCTTAGTTCCATCTAATATCTTTTCTACAAATTCTGGTTTAATCGACAATAAAACTTTCATCACTTCTTGTCTCCTTTAATATGATTTCAAATTGTTGTTTTGTGATAGGTTTAAAACCTCGTGGAGCATCATTTACTCCTGATAAAATTTTCAAATCAATGAGATTTTCCATATTGATTCTATGAGGGAAAGAATATGCATATAAGAAACTTACAACAAATGGCTTTCTTTGTGAATAGTTCCACATTTTACGTAATTCTTGCTCTGGATATACTGTCCTTTTACGACAATACGCGACAAATTCATCTTCATTGTTAAAGTCAAATCTAATTTCTTGAACTTCACCAATTGTAGTAATCACACTCTTATGATAACCACCAGTTCTATAAAAAATCAATATATCTCCAGCGGAAGGATATGGTTCAAATGCTCTTGAAACATACACTTTACTTATACAATTCCTATGTGGGAAATCTTCAATAAATTCTTCAGGAGATTCTGTGTTAAGTATTGAATCTGGTAAAAGTTCGGTATGGTATTCAGGATAAATCGGAACAATAAAAATATCTTTGTTTTTTGAAATATACGGAAAACTGCTACGTATATTATTCATATCAAATATCGGAGAAAAATCTCTTACGTAAACCAATTCATCACCTTTGGTTCCCCATAATTTAAATCCCCATTGTTCCAGAAGTTCGATTAGTCTGCGTTGTTCTGGACGTTTATCAAATATCGTTACATATATCTCCTGTACTCTGTTTTTTAATGCATTATCAAATATTATTTTGATGAATCTTTCTCCCAAACGGAAGCCATTACTGATAACTTTAAAAGTTCCTACCTTTAATCTGCGTTTAGGTTTAAACAATGGACTTATATTATTATAATTTTCATTCTCATCTTCCACCTTTAGATAAAGGAATGATAATAGCATACCATTATTTGAATTTATCGTTATGTATGCTTCTTCATCATATTTCTTTAAAAACCATTTGTCAAAACCGACATAATCTTCTTTTAAACTATCAAAAAATGAATCATTAAGGTTTATCTTACCAAATTTTATCTTTTGAACATTTAACACTTTATAATTAACGAGTTCTGGATGTTCGGCGAATGTTTTTTCCAAAAATGAATCAATTGTAAAGACTTTGTCTTGAATAGAAAGTTCTTCAGCTTTTCTATGTATTTTCTTATCTTCTGTAATCAAAATATCAACTCGTTCTACATAAACTTCGTTCAGGAGAACTGAATCGATTCTGTCATTGTCTATTGTATCAAACATTTGAGAAACTAAAGCGACATCATTATGAAAAGGAGAAGGAATTTCAATAAGTTCATAGCTATTCAATTTTACCATGAACGTATCTACAGTCTGTTTATTAGGATTTTTCCTAAATTCTTCAACAGTAACAGAATGAATACATTTTGTATAACCTCCACGCTCCAACCAACGATATAAGATTCCAATGTCTTGAGAAACTGTCTTATTGGCTTCTCTGTGAATGATAATGTTTGTGTCTAATAAGGCTTTCATAATTTTAATTTTTTCTTTAATGGAGTCAATAAATAAATCTTAAGTAATAGGAATAGACTTCCAGCAATATAACACTCGCATGGAATTTGTTTCCACCAACTTAAATTTGGTTCTCTTACATATCTAATTGATGAAATTGCAAATAACAAACTACATAATATATTTGTGGCTACAGCAAATGCTAATTGCACAGAAGATATTGATTCCTCCGTCAAAATAGTAAAGAAAGAATAACTTTCTGTATTTTCTGATTTCAAAAATATTATATTGGAATTATTATTATTTATACTCTCTACAGATGGAATGTATTTTTTAAAAGAATCTGTTTCTAATTTCCTGATATTTTTCAATACTGATGATGCTACAAAATTTATTTCATAAATATCTGGTATTGTATGTAGACAAAACATACGAGATATTTTACAAAGATAAAGACCTTCTTCTTTTTTTAATAAAAAAACCGAATTAGGAATATTTCTATTTTCATTTACTTTAACATCATAGATATGATTCTTCTTTGTTATAGACTTTTTAACTTCAGAAATATGTTTTACATCCAGTTGTATCAAAAACCTAAAATAAATATTACCATCAATCTCACATGGCTTCTTTATTTTAATGATAAAATAGCCTTCCTTACATTCTACTTCACATGGTATGATCGTTAATTTATTACGACTTTCAAATTCATATATATTACCATTTCTTTTGTCACCATCTAATGGACGCATACTTTTTACAACATCATTGAATATAAACCTGCAATTTGCTTCGTCTGATAAATTTTCCATCAAACATTTTACAACAATACCTTTATTGAAAAAAGTGTTGGTGAAATAAAGTATTAATTCATTTTTATTTTGAAAACAGTTGTCTGTAAGTTCGACACCAAATTCAATATACGGTTTTTTAGATATATCCCATGTACAAAAATGAAATCTTTCTATTGTCAAATTATCTTTAGAAAGAATGTAGTATGTATTATCCATTATGAATTTCTTTTTTACAAAATTACACTTTTTACTCTTACTTCAATTTATATATGAGATTTTTTATTCAACAACACAAAAAAAAACGCTCCGAAGAAATATTTATCTCCGAAGCGTCCTTGCAATTATGAATTATGCATTACTTCTCAATTTCTTTCTTGATTCTTTCGTTGAGCATTGGGACGATCTTATGTAAATCTCCAACTATGCCTAAGTCGGCGGCGCTGAAGATTGGGGCGTACTTGTCCTTGTTGATGGCGATGATGTAGCCTGACTCTTCCATACCTGCTAAGTGCTGGATAGCGCCGGAGATACCGCATGCTACATACAACTCTGGACGTACTGTCTTACCTGTCTGTCCGACTTGGATGCAGTGGTCAACGACACCGGCATCGACCATGGCACGTGATGATGCTACCATGCCACCGAGTGTGTCTGCCAAGGCTTGTAACTTCTCGAAGCCTTCTGCGTTCTTCACGCCACGACCGCCTGATACCAAAATCTTGGCTTCTGCGATGTCGTCGTTGCATGAGCATTTCATCTCTGTGTTGACAAGCTTAACTTTGAAACGTGCTGTGTCGAACTTAGGTGCGAACATTGTGACAACGCCTGGTCTGCCTTCTTCACGCTGACGTTTCTGCATAACGCCTGGACGTACTGTCGACATCTGTGGACGGTTGTTAGGACATATAATAGTCGCCATCAAGTTGCCACCGAATGCTGGACGTGTCATACGGAATTGCTTGTCGCCAGCTTCTGTGTTAGCTACTTCCAACTTTGTACAGTCGGCTGTGAGACCTGTGTTTAATCTTGCTGCGATACGTGGAGCGAGGTCACGACCTATTGTCGTTGCGCCGTAAAGAACGATAGTTGGCTTGCGTTCTGTGATGATCTGATATGCTGCTTGTGAGTATTGTTCTGTGATATAGTCTTTCAACTCTGGGCAGTCAGCGACGATGACTTCGTCAGCACCCATCTCGATGAGTGTCTGTGCCTGTTCTTTTACGTTGTAGCCGAGTAACATCGCCACTACTTTTTCGCCGAGAGCGTCAGCCAAGTCGCGTGCCTTACCTAAAAGTTCGAAAGCTACAGGTTGAATCACGCCGTTACGTTGTTCAGCGAAAACGAATACGTTTTTATAATCTTGAATGTTCATAACTTCTCCTTTTAGATAATGTGTTTTTCTTTAAGTTTGTTAACAATAAGTTCTACAGCTTCTTCTTCGCTGACTTCGTGTACTTCACCTGGAGCCTTCATAGCTTTAGGGAATGATTGGAACACCTTTGTCGGTGAGCCTTTGAGACCTAATTTTGTTTCATCGACTTCAATCTTGTCGGCTGACCAGATCTCGACTTCTTTGTCGTAAGCGTCAACGATGCCTGCCACTGTCATATAACGAGCGTCGAATGCTGATGCCAATACTGTGAGGAGACATTTACCTTCTACTTCGAAAGTCTGGATGCTTTCTTCGTTTTCTTTCTTAACCAAGAGGTTGCCGTTTTCCAAACGTTCAGCGTTGATGACGTATGACACTTGTGGGATGTCTAAGTGTTCTGCCATCTCAGGACCTACTTGTGCTGTGTCGCCGTCGATAGCCTGACGACCTGCTATGATGAGGTCGTAGTCCATTGTCTTCATAGCGCCAGCCAAGGCGTATGATGTTGCCAAGGTGTCGGCACCTGCGAATTTTCTGTCTGTCAATAATATTGCTCTGTCGGCACCCATTGCCAAAGCTTCTCTTAAAATAAGTTCAGCTTGTGGAGGTCCCATGGTGATGACTGTGACGTTAGCGCCGTAGTTATCTTTCATTCTGAGAGCGAGTTCGAGACCGCCTTTGTCGTCTGGGTTCATGATGCTTGGAACGCCGTCACGAATCAAAGTGCCTTTTACCGGGTCGATCTTGATTTCTGTTGTATCAGGAACTTGTTTAATACATACTACTATATTCATATTACTTCCCTCCTATTTAAATAAATTACCTGCAATAACCATTCTTTGAACTTCTGAAGTACCTTCGTAGATTTCAGTGATCTTAGCGTCACGCATCATACGTTCGATAGGATATTCGCGTGTGTAACCGTAACCGCCGTGGAACTGAACTGCTTTTGTTGTCACTTCCATAGCTGTCTCTGCTGCGAACAACTTAGCCATTGCTGCATCGACTGAGTAAGGAATGCCTTTGTCTTTCTTCCATGCTGCACTACGTACCAACAAACGAGCTGCCTCGACTTTAGTCTTGAGGTCTGCCATCTGGAACTGTGTGTTTTGGAATGAAGCGATTGACTTGCCGAATTGTTTTCTTTCTTTTGTATATTTAACTGTCTCATCCATTGCGCCTTGAGCGATGCCGAGAGCTTGTGATGCGATACCGATACGACCGCCGTCTAATGTCTTCATGGCGATGCTGAAGCCTTTACCCAACTGACCGAGCAAGTTTTCTTTTGGCACTTCGCAGTTTTCGAAAATGAGCTCGCATGTTGCTGAGCCACGGATACCGAGTTTCAATTCTTTCTTACCTACAGAGAAACCTTTGAAGCCTTTTTCTACTATGAAAGCAGAGATGCCTTTTGTTCCTTTTGATTTGTCTGTCATCGCCATGACGATAAATACGTCAGCGTTAGAAGCGTTGGTGATGAAGATCTTGGTGCCGTTGAGAATCCATTTGTCGCCTGCATCGACAGCTGTTGTCTGTTGCATAGCGGCGTCGGTACCTGCGTTAGGTTCTGTCAAACCGAAAGCGCCGATCCATTCGCCGGAAGCGAGTTTTGGCAAGTATTTCATCTTTTGTTCTTCTGTACCGTGTTCCAAGATTGGAGCTACGCACAATGATGTGTGTGCTGATAAAACCACGCCTGTCGTAGCACAAACTCTTGAGAGTTCTTCAACAGCCATGATATACATTTGTACGCTTCCGCCTGCTCCGCCATATTGCTTAGGAACTGGGATACCCATCAAACCTAACTTAGCCATTTTATTGACGTTTTCGATGGGGAAACGTTCTTGTTCGTCAATTTCAGCTGCCAAAGGCTTGACTTCATTCTCGGCAAACGATCTGATCATCTGCAAGAATAATTCTTCTGTCTTTGAATAACTAAAGTCCATATTAGTGTTGTTAATAAGTTTTCAATTAATATTGATAGAAACCTTTACCTGACTTACGTCCGAGTTGACCGGCTCTTACCATCTTCTTCAATAGTGGATGTGGACGGTATTTGCTGTCGGCAAATTCGTTATAAAGTACTTCCATGATTGCAAGGCATACGTCGAGACCGATGAGGTCGCCTAATGCGAGTGGTCCCATTGGATGGTTGGCACCTAACTTCATCGCGCTGTCGATGTCTTCTACTGAAGCGATGCCTTCTGCGTAGATGCCTACTGCTTCGTTAATCATAGGGATGAGGATGCGGTTGACGACGAAACCTGGAGCTT
>SUWT01000028.1 GCA_015061335.1 Lentimicrobiaceae bacterium
TATCCTCTGGTGTGGGTTATTGTTTTATCTGACAGCAAGGGCAATGCGAGAAGCCTCATCAATAGGGTAGAACAATAAGTTCCCACACCTTTCTTTTTTATAATCCGCTTTCTTCTGGGAATTGTGATGGCATTTGAAAAATGTTTTTAGTTATGGGTGAAATTCTTTATTATCTTAAAAACACTAACAATTTAATTAAAGTTGTTGTCGATGACGACGTGTTTGAACACGGAAAATCAAAAGAAAAAATTGCAATGCGTGTTCTTGAGAGTTTAAAAAATCAGAATGTACTTGGTTGTGTTGAATACATATCTGATGATAATGAAAAGAACAATGTAATTTAAGTATTATGAAAACAATTAAACAATTGCTGATAACGATAGCAGTGCTATTGTGCAGCGCAACAACGTATGCCTACGATTTTGAAGTTGATGGGATTTATTATACCTTTATAACAGAGTCAACATGTGCAGTAACTTATGGAGAAACAAAATATTCTGGAGCAATAATTATTCCTAAAACAGTCATTTATGATAACAATAGTCTTAGAGTTATACAAATATATGATAATGCATTCTATTATTGTTCTAATTTAACATCTATAACAATTCCTAATTCTATTACAAATATTGGGAGCAGCGCATTTAGCCATTGTTCTAATTTAACATCTATAACAATTCCTAATTCTATTACAAATATTGGGAACAGCGCATTTAGCCATTGCTCTAATTTAACATCTATAACGATACCAGAATCGGTGACTACTATTGGAGCTTGGGCTTTTGAGTTTTGTAGCAATTTAAAGTCGGTTAAAATACAAGGACCTGTGACTGATATTCACCGTCAAACCTTCTACGCATGCACTAAATTAACAACAGTTTTACTACCTAAAACTATTATTAATATCGGAGATAGTGCCTTTAGTAATTGTACAGAATTAACATCTATAACTATTCATAATTCTGTTACAAATATAGGAGCAGGTGCTTTTTATGCCTGTAAATCTCTAACTTCTATAACAATCCCAAATTCTGTTACAAATATTGGAGCAAGTGCTTTTCAGAACTGCGAAGCTTTGAAGTCTATTACAATACCTCAATCAGTAACCAGCATTGAAAATAACACTTTTTCCAACTGCATTAGGTTAAAATCAATTACCATACCCAATAATATTACCAATATTGGTAACAACGCTTTTAATAAATGTTTTAGCTTAGCAAACATCTATTGTTATAATACAACACCTGCAAATATAGGAACCGATATATTATATGACATCTGGCCAACACCATACATTCATGTACCTGATGTGTCTGTTGATAAATACAAATCTAAATGGTCATCTTATTCAAGCAATATTTTAGGAATGCCAACATATACCTCAAATGGTTGGACATCCGAGCCATCAGTAACAGATGATGTTGCTATAAATCATCCTTTGATTATTGAAGAAAACGTATTAAATGAGTTTAACTCCCTTGGCATTTCTAATGACGGAAGTCTTACCATTAAAGAAGGAGGACAACTTGTTGCAAATTATATTTGCGGCAATATAACCGTAGAAAAAGAGATTATAGGACATCAGCAGAATACAGATAACAACCAACAGACATTGTGGTACACCATCAGTTCGCCTCTAAAGTATAGCATGTTCTTGGAAAATGCGGAGAATCACTCTAACATACTTAATGGTGATTACGAACTTTATCGTTATGATGAATCTTATCATACATGGCAAAATTATAAAAATCACATCAACAATGGCTTTACAACATTAGATTGTGGTATAGGCTATCTATATGCAAATAAAGATAATATTACATTGTCATTTACCGGTAGCGTCAATACCGACAATGTGGTTTGTAATTTGACAAATAATTCTGACATTCTTAAAGGTTTTCACCTTATCGGAAATCCATTCACACATAACATCTCTGCTGATAACTTCAATTTATATGGAGCTACATTAGCTTCAGGTTATTATGTTCTTTCTAATGAAGGTGAATGGAACGTTCATCTTACAAATTCAGGTTTTATAAAACCTGCTCAAGGTGCATTAATTAAAGCTACTACCACTGCTTTTGCTCCAACTCTTATAATTTCAAATAACAATACAAAAAGTAATTTGGCAAGAAATAATAAAAAAAAGTCATTTATAGAAATAGCAGTTTCCAATGAAAAATATTCGGATAAAGTCTATGCTTTATTCGAGAAAGGTATTGGCTTAGATAAAATCAATCATCAAAACGAGAATATTCCATTATTATACATTCCCGATGGAGATATAGATTATGCTGTGGCTATCGTTGATAAGAATTTCATTGAGATACCTCTTGGTTTCGAAGCAAGCGTGATGGGTGAATATACAATTAGCGTTAACATAGAAAACTGTGATTTTACAGATTTATATCTTATAGACAAACAAACTGAGAAAAAAGTTAATATTCTTAAAGAAGATTATACATTTATGGCCACATCAAATGACAACTCAGATAGGTTTTTATTATGTCTTGACAATCAAACATCAGATGCTAGTAACTTTGCACACATCAACAATAGTGAATTAATTATAAATGGAATATCAGGCGATACCCAAATATACATTTATGATATGCTTGGGCATTGCGTATATAGTAATACAAATAGTAATGAGAATAATAGCATCAATATAAATAGATTTGAATCGGGTACTTATATTATTCAAAAGATAGATAATCGCGAAATTAATTGTCAAAAAATAGTTTTATAAAAGACAATTATCATTTTACAAACAAAATAATGAATAAATAATGAAAAAACTTATAATCATAATAATAATGGCAACAGTATTCAAGACGAGTCTGAATGCTCAAAATGATGGATTCTTTACAGCAAACTATAGCAGCTACGAAGAACGCAATAATGATTTCGGCATTTTACCAGGACTTCCTAATAGTTATAATTTAGATTATGATGTTGATGCTCCAATAGGTAGTGGTATTCTATTACTTACAGGGTTTGCATTTGCCTATGTAAATAGAAAATCAAAAAAAAGGATATGACAAATTAGACTGCATACTAATAACTAATAGTTAGAAACAAATATAGCGTTCACTAATTGGCATTATTAGATATTCAAATAACAAAGCCAACCTACATTTCTCTGTAAGTTGGCTTTAATTTTATCTTCGAACAATATAATTAAACCGAAATTGTTATATTTCAAATTTACCTAATGATTAACAATGGAATGGCTGTTTGATTTATGCTGTAAAATAATGTCTGAAATAGGGGAGTCCCTTGGATTTTCTTATAAGGAAATTTGCGTAATTGGTAATATCTACGTTCAAGGTGGATTGTGGCTGTTGTCAGCATGGCTTCCTGTTGTTACTTTGATATTTCACAAACAACCATCATATAGAAAGAAACTATATTTGGCTGTTGGATATGGAGTAATCTGCTCAATCTTATTTATATTGATTTGCGTAAGATATTCATTTCCGATAACAGAAGGCTTCGATGTTTGCGTAAATGACCTTCATTGGTTGGCAAGAATATTTGGTACAACATACCAAGTAGTAAATATCTATATTTTCGTTATTGGATGGCTATTGAGTGTTGTTTTGAATATTACGATTTCAAAGCTGATTTTGAGAGATTATAAAACCTATAAAAACTGAAATATATCCTAAATCCAAACCTATAAAAAAGATTCTGCAAGCATTAAAAAAGACTTGAAAATCACTGCTTATAATGATAGTTATTATTATCTTTGTAGTGGCTATAATAAGCCATAGTTCGATAATTTAATGTTTAATCTTCTTGGTTGGAGCGGATGTTTCAACTGATATATCAACCGCATTATAATTCTCTCAAAATATATTACTGTTAAAATACTGATATTCAGATGTCTGAATATAAAAATGGTGGTAATAATAATATGCTTTGGGAGAAGCGGGTCGCAGGTTAACTGCGACTCGCTGATTAAACCTGAATTATCAGTGTTTTATAATGAGTTTTCTTGTGATATTGTTATCGAGTTTTAATAAGTAAAGTCCTGATTCTAAACATGAGACATCTATCTTATTATTGTAGCTAGTCACAACAACTTGACCTAAACTGTTATAAAGAACAGCTTCCTGAAATTCAACTCCTTCAATTGTTATATAATTGTCAGCAGGATTAGGATAAATATTGTATATGTCATTTATTTCTCCAACGCCATCATTTTCACCTACTACCAAAATGCAGTTACCCATATCATATCCAGGTGAAGTAAGTGTTGTAAGCTCTCCGTTTTTCCATATAAAGGTCTCAAGTTCAGGATAATCTCCCATAAATCCTGTTACATATACATCATCGTTATATACATAGATTCCTTGAGCACCACTCCAAACCGTTGTCACTACATTGGGTTCTCCGTTGATCCAGACTATGCCATTATATGGACCACCATTAGGGGCTTGACCGCATGCGTAAACATTTCCGTTAGAAATGAAAAGCTTTGCCCCATATACTTGATTACCAATAGTATAAAGTATTTCGTCGTTTTTCCAAATATTAAAACTCAAATCCTTACTATCATCTTGATTTACATTAATATCTTCTTTGTTTTTTATAGCGGTGGATTTTCCTGCTCCACCAAAATCACCACCAATATAATATATATCTCCATCAACAACCTTCATATCAACGAAAAGTGCTGTTACATTTGAGCTATATGTGTAAAGAGGCTCCGCATTCTTCCAGATAACAGCTCCCTCACTTGTTCCACCTGCCACATAAATGTCCTCACCATCAACAACGACTGCATATAATTCTGTAGCATCGGTATAATCTCCGGAGTCAACTCCATTAACCCATAATCTACTTACAAATCCGTTATTTGTTAAATCTATTGTGGTTACATATACATCATCACCATTAATCTCCATTGATGAAATTGATCTAGCAACAAATGTAAATTCATCGAGAGTATATATTATCTCGTCATTTTTCCATATCACAGGAATTCCCTCACTGTTTAAACCTGCAACATAAATATCTTCTCCAATTATTTCAATATCATCAACTTCCCAGCCATCTAATAATTCTGGAACTTCATTTTTCCAAATTGCTGCTTGGTCGTTTTGGGTTCCTCCGACATAAACATCTATATTTTGTGCGTTAAGGTTAGTTATACCTATTAATAATAATGCAATAAAAACTGTTATTTTATAAAAAATTTTCATAATGTGTAAAATTTAAAGTAGATTCCATTTTTTGACTTAAAAAATCTTCTGATTATGGCCAGAATCCATTATACCATAACTGAAGTAATATAAAATATATACAATAGTCTCTGTAATACAAAATATCACAGAGACTATTGTATGATGAACTTATTTTTACCCAATTTTTGTATGCTATTATTCATATCGTTTATAACGAATATTTTTAAAGTCAAAATCAGCAATCAAATTCAAGAATCATTTTCTAATTAAAAACAAACTTGTCTTAACCTTGATGGGTATCTCTCAATAAATCATTGACAGTCTTAACAGGATTGAATGTTATGATAGGCACTTCTACAAAAATATTGATCCAATCTGCCATAGCGCCATTCCATAATCCTGGTAATTCCAGGGCTTTCAGATCCTTGCCGTCCTTTGATTTTTTTGAGATAAAACCAGTATTGTGATCTATGTAATCATTTAGATCAAATGAATTTCCTTTGAAGTCATGTGTTGCACATACTAAATCTACAGGATTAAAATGCGTTGCACCTTGGAAAATAGCCTCTTGTTTTTCATTTGCATGATCTATTTGTGATGATTCCACTATCTGTAAAGAAATCTCATCATTACAATTTCTAACCCAATATGGACCTCCACCAGGCTCACCCTCATTCTTAACCATGCCACAAATTCTCATCGGACGATTTAACTTGGAATATAGAAAATCTATTTTTTCTATTTCATTATATGTCTCATAGAAGTTTGGTATATTAATCATCAATTTCTCTTTGGCAAACATCATAATCTCATCTATTTCTTCAGTCGTGAGACAGCCTTCATCCAAAAGCTGTAAATATTCAAATTGTTGTTGTTGTAGTCTGAATAAATAACCGCCTAATACTTTCTTATATTCATAAGTACTTGGTTTTAATCTATCTGGAACAACATTATCAATGTTTTTAATGAATATTATCTCTTTATGAAGATCGTTGAGGTTTTGTATTAATGCGCCATGACCGCCTGGTCGGAACAATAGAGAGCCGTCATTGTTACGGAAAGGTTCATTATTAAGGTCAACGGCTATTGTATCTGTTGATGGTTTTTGAACAGAATAACTTATTTCATAATGTACATTGAACATTTTCTCATAAGATGGAAGCACTTCTTCTACAGCTTTTTTGAAAAGTTCAATATGTTCTTGGGAAACAGTGAAATGTAATTGTGCAATTACTCCATTCTCTGTTTCTGCAGTACTATAATGAGCTGCTTCAACAAGATGTTCCTCTAATGCCAGACGTGATAATTCCTTGTATCTATGGAATTTAAGTAATGCTTTTGGCAATTTTCCATAAGCTAGACCATCATTCTCCAACAAAGCTTCTGCTATTTCAACAAGACGATTCTCAGATAAAAGTGTGTCAATATCTTTGTTATCTTCAGCCATTTTGGCTTTTAAATCATCATAAAAGGCAAATTCTCTTATACTTAGAAAGAAATTCTCAATAGAATCAAGTTTTATCTTTTCTTTTCTCAAGAAATTTTCTGGTATTTCCTTACCTTTATATTCTTCTACAAACGAATATATGTTTTTAAACATGCGACTCGCAGCACCGGAAGCAGGGATGAATTTTAAAATATCGTAATACTTCTTGTCTTCATCGAATTGTTTTACTAGTTCCTGAATCTCGTCTTCACTGAAACGTACAATTCCATTATCTATGGTAGCAGCCTCTACTAAATCGCTATAAGGAAATCCATTAATAAACTGATTTACTTGATTATCAACCTGTTCTATTGTGATATTTAGTCTTTCAAGTTGATTTCTGTCTTTGTTTGTCAACTCTATCATGGCAAATGTTTTTATTATCATCACAAAATTAAAAAATATTTGTCATTATCTGACATATATTGAACAAATTCTTAAAAAAAATGTATAATTTTGCGTTATGATAAACTAAAAATGATATTAATATGATAAACAAGAAATTAGAGGACGCTATTAACGCTCAAATCAATGCTGAATTATGGTCAGCGTATCTTTATTTATCAATGGCAACGAATTTCCATGCTAAAGGTTTAGGTGGTATAGCCAATTGGTTTGAAATTCAGTTTAAAGAAGAACAGGATCATGCCATGATCTTTTATAACTACTTGATATCTCGTGGCGCACGTGTTGAATTGAAACCTATAGAGGCTGTAAAAACAAGTTGGGAATCTCCACTTGAAGCTTTTGAAGATACTTTAAAACACGAACAAGTAGTCACAGGCTTAATAAATGACATCAATGCATTAGCTGTAGAGGTTAAAGATTACGCTACACAAAGCAGACTCACTTGGTTTATTGACGAACAAGTAGAAGAAGAAGAGACTGCTCAAAAAATGATTGACAGTCTCCGTATGATAAAAGATAATGGATATGCTATTTATATGTTTGACAAAGAATTGGCTGCAAGAACATATATTCAAGCATCACCATTGGCAACTAACGCTGAGTGATGATTATTTTTTGAAGTTCCAAGCCTAATGGCTCTAAAGGATAACACCTTTCTGCTTGGTCAAGTCGGAAGGTGTTTTTTCCTTTATGTAGGTTCATTTTGCCAATATACGATGTTTGTATCATATTATCAACACCTGGTAATGTGTGTGTGATGATTTCTGAACCGCATTGGAATGTATATTTCTTGTCAAGATTATCAGGAAGATATACAATAAAAATGTCGTATTCGGCATCATCTGACACTTCAATTTCCCATGAACGCCATGAATCCATTTGTGTGCTCATGTATCCTGTTCCGTCAATAGCAGAGTGCATCATGCCGTTTTCATCTGTCAACTCTAAACATCCATCATTAGATCTAACAATCTCTTTGTCTTCAAATGATATTTCTATCTTATTTAAAGTATCAGGATGTTGTCTCAGAAAATCTCCAATCCTAGTTAAAACTTCTTTCTCATAATCAATAACTTTGCCTTTTCCATCAGGACCGATGTTGAGTAAAAACACTCCACCATGTCTTACTGTGCTGAATAATCTGTTTAATTGTATGTCAACCTGTTGATCTATATCAGGACGATTAATCCATGATTTGTAACCCCAAGTATTATATAAAGAAGCAGGATTGTCCCAGAAGATGTCTGAATATGCTCCTACATCTCCATTATCAGGAAGAGTCATATAATCTCCTTGGTTATTCATGATTCTACCGTTGATGATACACTTCGGCTGTATAGACTTGACAGTCTCTCTAAAACGTTTGCTTTGTTCAGGTGTGACAAGTCCCATATCGAACCAGATTGTATTTATCTCTCCATAATTGCTAAGTAATTCCGTTACCTGCGCAACTATATAATCCTCCAATTCTGGCGTTACTATTTCTAAAGGAGAATAAACCTGATTTACATATTCATAACATTTTGTCGTTGTATCTGGCGCTAATCTGGGGATTCCTAATGGATAATGCCAATCCGGTAATGAATAGTAAAGCCCGAACTTAATTCCATGACGTTTACATGCTTCTGACAATTCCTTTACAACATCTCTGCCAAAAGGAGTAAAGTCAACTATATTGTAATCGGTTGTTTCCGTGTGGAACATACAAAAACCGTCGTGATGTTTTGATGTCATTACAATATATTTCATGCCAGCATTCTTAGCCAAAGTCACAATCTCATCAGCATTGAAATCTGTTGGATTGAAAGTTTTGGCAACATCTTCATATTCATTAATAGGAATACGAGCATGATTCATGATTTGTTCTCCATAAAAAGGAATTTTCTCACCTTTCCAAATACCGGCAAGTTCAGAATAAATGCCAAAATGAATAAACATTCCGAAATGGTCAGAACGCCATTCTTCTAAAGCTTCTAGCGTAATTTTGTCGGTCGCATTTTCTTGCAGATTATTGTCATTCTTCACTTCTGATGATGAATCGCATGCTGATAACAATATTGCTGATGCTATCAAAATAATAAGGTGTCTTTTCATACTACTCTAATTTTATACCTTGTAATGAAATGAGAAACATAACTTCAGAATGTGAATTTTCAATTTCTTTGAATAATTCATAACACTCTTCCTCTGTTAATCTTACTTCTTCATTTTCAATTAAAATTAAACATAAATTATAAAAAATATCAACAAAATCCTCTTTTGTAATAAGTATATTAAGTTCATCTTTTGAAGAAGCCCTCGAAATGAAGACATCTTTTGAAAATTCTCTTCCGTTATGTGAAAACTTAATGTTCAAGTTGTTGTTTTCAATTAAAAAATCCTTAGTTAAAGAGATATTATTATCATCATAAAACAAACTGTAACTCATTTCATTATTACTCAAGAAAGAAAGATCGCCAAACATTATACTCAAAAACGATCTCAGACTGTTTTCATTAATATTTGATATTGACAGCGTATTAGATCCATGATAAGTCACACCATCTGGTAATGTAATGATGTTATCGTTTTGTGAGTATGATATGATGTTTTTACCACCCAGCCAACTACCAAGAATATCTGGATTATTTTGTTGATGTTTGTATAAACGAGCTTTAGAATATTCGTCTATTATATATATATCTTCTTCATCAAGTTCGTATGTAGCGTAAGTGGTTTTGTTTATTTCATTGAGTCTCAATGTTAAATCAGGCCCATTAATCTCATAAACACCTGATATGTCTTGATATACAGTACCTTTGTCACACATCGTGCTTGTTAATTCTCCATTTGTTTTGAAACTCAGCAATTCAAAGCCGTTTTCAGAATCTTTCCATAAATAAATTCCGTTTAAACTATCTACATATTCTTTTTTATTGCATGAAAAAAACAACAAGATCATGCTAATTAAAATTGTCTGTTTGAATTTCATAAGATTTCCGCTGTTAGATAAAACTAATGCAAAGATAGCATTTTATTTATTTTGATATAAACCATGTCAACATTTTTTCTATATTTGCATATTATTAATATTGGAAACCATGGCACTTATTAACAAGGAAAAGAAGTATAGATGGGCTTTCGAAAATATAGGAGGCTTAACTCGAGTTAAAATAAGCTCGGGAGAGGATATTGCACATTTATCTGAACTTGATCCTAAAATGTGGACTGTTTTATCATGTCCAACGACGGGTTTAGAGATTGATGAAAGAAGTTTGAAGTATATGGATTGTGATGGGGATTCCAAACTTCGTGTAAACGATATTGTTTCTGTCTCTCAATGGATTACATCTTTGTTAAAAGATAAGGATCTTATTGTAAGGGGAGAAGATAAGATCGATATTAATCAAATTAACACCGATGATCCTAATGGCAACAAATTGTACTCTTCCGCAAAACAGATTTTGAATAACCTTGCTAAAGAAGGATCAGTTATTTCAATTGCCGATACAGCCGATATTACTGCTATTTTTGCTAAGACTCGTTTTAACGGAGACGGTGTTATTACTGATGCCTCCACTGATAACTCTGACCTAAAACTTACCATTGCTGCTATCGTTTCTACAATTGGAGGTGTCACCGATAGAAGTGGAGTGCTAGGTGTAAATTCCGATCAGATCGAGACATTCTACAAAACTCTTAATGATTATGTGGCTTGGTATGATAGTGCGGTTGAACCTCCTTTTTCAGACAAGACTGAGGATGTGATTGAAGCCTATAACGCTCTTGATGCAAAAGTGAAAGACTTTTTCATGCGTTCTAAATTAGCGGCGTTTTCACCTGAAAGCACAGCTTCTCTAGATGTTCAAACATCTCAAATAACGACTATTAGTGCTGATAATCTTGCTACAAAAAATGATGAAATTGCTTCGTATCCTTTGATAAGAGTTAATTCAAAGGCAGAGATAGATTTGAATGCAGCTGTTAATCCAGCATGGAGCAAGTACTTTGATATTATAAAAGCCAATGCTATAGACTCGTCTAAAAATGTTATCACCGAAGAAGATTGGACAGCTATAGGTTTAAAATTTGCCGCTTATTTATCGTGGAAAACATCAAAAAATGGCTCTAATGTAGAATCTCTTGGTATAGAATCCATTAGAAACTTTATCGCTCAAGATAATAAAACTTCTTTGCTTGAATTGGTGGCTCAGGATTCCGCTTTGAAAGAGGAAGCTGATAATATTGAACTTGTTGATAAATTCCTTCATATTTACCGTGATTTTTACCAACTTCTCAAAAATTTCGTCACTCTTGATGATTTCTATTGTAAGGATAAGAAAGTCAGGGCGATTTTCCAATCAGGAACCCTTATTATAGATCAAAGAGAATGTCATTTGTGTATGAAAGTGAATGATACTGCCAAACATAGTGCCGCAGCAGTACCTAGTGGAATGTATATGATCTACTGCGATTGTGTTACAAAGACTAAACCGACAAAGTTACAGATAGCTGCTGCAGTAACAGTAGGGGATGTCGGTGAGTTGATTGTAGGAAAAAACGGTATCTATTATGACAATGAAGGTCTTGAATGGGATGCTGTGATAACAAAAATAGTTGATAATCCTATAAATATTTCTCAGTCATTTTGGTCACCTTATCGTAGAATGGCAACGGCAATAGAAAATCTTATCAACAAGAGCGCTGCTGATAAAGATTCTAAGATCATGGCAAAGGCTACAGCTGAAATCAATGCGGCACCAAACAAAACTATAGATGATAAAACAACAGCTGCAACACCGCCTTTCGACATCGCAAAATTTGCTGGTATATTTGCGGCAATAGGAATGGCCGTCGGTATGATTGGCACCGCATTAGCTAGCATATTTAAAGGTTTGTTTGCACTTAGCTGGTGGCAACTTATACTTGTTTTTGTATGTATATTATTAGTTATTTCTGGACCTGCAATGATAATGGCTTGGTTAAAATTACGCCGTAGAAACATAGCTCCATTACTTAATGCTAACGGCTGGGCTGTCAATGCCGCTTCAAAAATAAGCATTCCATTCGGAGAAACTCTTACCGATATCGCTATATTCCCTCATATCAAACTAAAAGATCCATACGCTAAAAAAGGATTAAAACCTTGGCAAAAATGGTTCATCAGTATTATATGCACCGCATTTGTTGTGTTTGTTATGTGGTTGTTTAACATATTTTCTCCTATTAACCCGAAACTCAATTCTCCTCTGAAATATTTCAATAAGGTAGAAACTACAGAAATTGTCATCGATACATTAAGTATTGAATAAACCAAAAAGGGTGGAAGTCTGTAATTTCCACCCTTTTTTATACTAAAATTTGTTCTTTATTCCAAGTATGTATATCCGTATAGACCTGACCTATAATTAGATAAGAATTCTTTACCCTCTTCAACAGTAATCTTTCCTTGTTTTACGCAACTCGTAACCCATGATTCTACTGTACGAACCAACTTCTTAGGACTATATTGAACATATTCCAAAACTTCAGCAACAGTTTCTCCATCAATAATCTGATCGATATAATATCCTTTCTCGTCAACAGAAACGTGTACCGCATTAGTGTCACCGAATAAGTTATGCAAATCACCAAGAATCTCCTGATATGCGCCTACTAAAAAAACACCTATGTAATACGGATCTTTATTACTAAGCGTATGAACAGGCATAGTGTAAGATTGATTTTTTGTTGTTACGTATGTAGAAACTTTTCCATCAGAATCGCATGTAACATCTTGTAAGGTTGCCATTCTGCCTGGCATCTCATCTAATCTGTGAATAGGCATAATAGGGAAGATCTGATCTATAGCCCATGCATCAGGTAATGATTGGAATAATGAGAAATTACAGAAGTATTTGTCTGCTAATAATTTAGGAAGATTATTAAAATCTTCAGGGATTCGTTTTAAATCTAATGTCATCTGATTAATTTCTCTTGCTATTGACCAGAATAAACGTTCTATCTTAGCTCTTGTCTTAATATCCAACATGCCAAGACTAAACAGATCCAGGGCTTCTTCTCTAATCTGCTGCGCATCATGCCATGTCTCTAACATCGATGATTGTTTGTTGCTTAGATTATCCCATGCTTCATATAGGTCGTGAATTAACTCATGGTCATCTTTGAGTATCTCTTCGTCATCGTCCCATTCTGGCAATGACGCTGTCTCTAAAACTTCAAATATTAATACTGAATGGTGCGCTGTAAGAGCTCTTCCTGATTCAGTGATAACATTAGGATGAGGAAGATTGTTCTTATCGCAAGCATCAGCTACAGAGAATATTACGTCGTTAACATATTCCTGGATGCTATAATTGACACTGCTTGCACTGCTAGAACGCGAACCATCATAGTCAACACCTAAGCCGCCACCGACATCGACAAATTCTATATTAAAGCCCATCTTATGTAGTTGCACATAAAATTGTGCAGCCTCTTTCAAAGCTATTTTAATACTTCTGATTTTTGTCACTTGACTTCCAATATGATAGTGAACCAGACGAAGACAATCCTTCATATTATTTTTGTCGAGATATTCAAGAGCCTCAAGTAATTCTGAAGTCGTCAAACCAAATTTACTACCATCACCACCGGAATCTTCCCATTTTCCACTTCCCGAGCTGGCTAATTTAATTCGCACACCAATATTTGGAGTCACCTTAAGACGTTTGGCTATACGGGCAATGAGCTTCAACTCGTTAAGCTTTTCAACGACAATGATAATTGTTCTACCCATCTTTTGAGCTAGAAGAGCCAACTCTATGAAACTCTCGTCTTTATATCCATTACAAACGATAAGTGAATCAGTATCAGTATTTGATGCAATTATGGCATGTAATTCAGGTTTGGAACCTGCTTCCAAACCAATATTAAATTTCTTGCCGTGACTAACTATTTCTTCAACAACAGGACGCATCTGATTGACTTTTATAGGAAAAACAATAAAATTCTTACCTTTGTAGTCATATTCTTCAGCTGCTTCTTTAAAACATGAATCAATCTTTTCAATACGAGTATCAATAATGTCGGGAAAACGAATCAACATTGGTGCTGAAACGTCTTTAAGTTGTAATTCATCGACTAACTCTCGTAAATCAACAGAAGCACAACCACTCCTTGGAGTCACAATAATATTACCTTTTTCATTGATAGAGAAATAGTTAATACCCCAGTTATTGATATTGTATAGTTCTGCTGAATCTTCAATGCGCCATTTTCTCATATCCTTGTCCTCGTTTTATTTAAAATTAAAATATGCTATCGCTATAAAAATGCAAATCTAAGAAAAACATTTAATCAATATTACTTATTATGAAACTTTTTTTGCTTTATATTGTTTTATTGAAAAACAAAAGTTATGAAACCTACAAAATTATTTATTACAGTATTCTGCGGAATGTTATTATTCCCATCACTGATTAAAGCTCAGGAAGAAATCATCATTACAAAAAGACAGCATCCGAAATCTAAAGATAATATTCTGATTATCAACAATAAAACTCTTAATGATAGTACTGCCATACTGCTGTTTGTTGAAAATGCTCCAGAGAGATTTAACGCCCCACAAACACCATCTTTTGCTCTTATGAGTAAAAACAACAAATATTTAATGGGTATTGGTGGATATGTAAAAGGAACGGTATCAATGGATTTTAACGGTGTAATTGATAATCCCGCATATTTCACGACTTCAGATATTCAAGTAAATCCCTCTGCCGGTAATGACAATCTGCTTCAGTTCAATGCAAATGAGAGCACCTTATTTTATAATTTAATCTCAACTTCTGATTCAAAAAATAAATTTGGAGCATATATTAATATGAATTTCACGGGAAATGTCAATACAATAAATATTGAAGATGCTTATGTTACATACGGAGGCTTTTTATTGGGTCGCACCAGCAGTCTATTCACTGACGCTTCTGCAATTCCGCCGACTATCGATGGCGAAGGTCCAAACGGTTTGACATACAAGACAAATCAAGTGCTTAATTATAGAGGACATTTCGGCAAGCATTTCAGCACTGGAATCGGTCTTGAAATGCCTAGTTCTGATTTTACCACATCTGAATACCAACGAGTTAGCAATCAATTTATTCCCGATATTCCATCATACATACAATATTCTTGGGGAAAAGGTAATAATAATCATGTTAGATTAAGTAGTATCATTCGTAATGTAAATTATAGAAATCTTATAGAGGATAAAAATGATATAAAGACTACATACGCATGTCAACTTAGTGGTTTATTGTCGTATAAGGAAAAAATGGTGTTTTATTATCAGTTCGCATACGGAACAGGCATCTCGACATATATACAAGATCTAAGTGGTCTAAAATTAGATTTTCTACCACAAATTCCTAAAAATCAGAAGGATAATAAAGGAGAATTAGATTATGTAAATTCTATGGCATATTATGCCGGATTGCAGTACAATTTCAATCCAAGAACATTTGTCTCATGCACCTTTAGTCAAGTAGATATAAATGTTCCTGAAAATTACGATGATACTGCAATTTATAAAAAGGCTTACTATCTTGCGACAAACTTCTTTTGGTATGCGACTCAGAATGTTCAATTAGGAGCAGAATATTTGTATGGCAAAAAAGTAAATCAGAATGATGAGTGGGGACAGGCAAATAGAATACAAGTCATGGTTCAGTACAATTTTTAATTTCTTAATATACTTTTTTCATGCTTGGGCTGTTCTTTTCGAACAGCTTTTTTTATCTTTGCCGAAAAAACAATGAAATTAATAATCGATTGTGGTTCAACTAAAGCAGATTGGTTGATACTTGATAAAGGAACAGAAGTGGCAAATACAAGTACAAATGGCTTCAATCCTAATTATACCGACAAAGATACAATTTCAAGTATAACTTTAAATAATAACATATACACTCCTTATATTCATAATATTAGAGAAGTTTATTTTTATGGTTCAGGATGTGCGAGTATTAAAAATTGCAATTTAATAGAGGAGATTTTCAAGAATATTTTCAGAAGTAGTAAGATTGTAGTTAATTGCGACTTGATGGCAGCATCTCATGCACTTATGGGCGATAAAAATGGTATTGTTGGAATTTTAGGTACCGGTTCAAATTCTTGTTTTTATGAAAACGGGAAGATAAAAGAGCGGGCTATATCCCTGGGCTATATTTTGGGTGATGAAGGCAGTGGCTCCCACATAGGCAAATCACTTCTAAGGGATTATTTTTATGCCGCAATGCCAAAAGATCTAAGAAACAGATTTGAGGAAAGGTACGATCTGAGAAGAGATAATGTAATAGATAATATTTATTCTAATTCACAGGCTTCCAGATATATAGCTTCATTTGTACCTTTCGCTTATGATAACATCAACAATTCCTATATTAAAAATCTTTGTGCAAAATGCTTTAATGAATATATAGATATTTTCCTCAAGAGATATGATGTCTCCTCCAATAATATTGGCATTGTCGGTTCTATTGCGTATTATTTCAGGGATATTATAAATGAGTGTTTTGAATATCAAGGATTTAATAAACCTCAGATATTAAAATCTCCTATAGAAGGGCTCAAGATATATCACTCTGTATATTGATTATTGAATAAATATATTCAATCATAGATGGGATTTCATCTATTGTAAACCATTTATAATCATTATTTTTTCTAAGCCATGTCATTTGACGTTTAGCATATTGTCGTGTACTTATTTTAATCTGCTCAACGGCTTGATTAAGTGATATTCTACCATCAAAATATTCAAATAGTTCTTTATAACCGACTGTATTTAAGCTATTTAGATGTCGTTTATGATATACCGCTTTTGCTTCTGCCAACAATCCTTCCGACATCATATTTTCCACTCTAGTGTTGATACGATTTATGAGAGTATCTCTATCACAAAACAGAGCTATTTTTATGATATTAAAGTCGCGGTGTTTTTTAGTATTTTTTCTGAATGAGAAATAGGGGAGACCTGTCTGATAGCACACTTCTACAGCTCTTTGAAGGCGGCGGGGGTTATTTTTATCAACGATTTTGAAATAGTCGGGATCAAGGCGTTGGACTTCATCTTGCAAAGCTTTTAATCCGCCTTTTTTGTATATTTCATCTACCAGAATACGATTTTTTTCTGAGATGTCAGGTATTTCATCAATACCATGACATACAGCGTCGATAAAAAGACCTGAACCACCAGTAAGCACCACTGTATCATATTTTAAAAACAATTCTTTAAGGAGTATGAGCACATCCTGTTCATAATCAGCCACATCATATTTTTGATCCAGTTCAAGGTTGTGAATCATAAAATGTTGAACCTGAGATAGTTCATCCTGTGTAGGAGCTGCTGTTCCTATAGGGATTTCTTTATAGAATTGTCGGCTATCGGCGGAGACAATCACTGTGCCGAGGGTGTTCGCCACTTTAATGGCGGTAGCTGTTTTACCCGAGGCTGTAGGACCTGCTATAACAATAAGATGTTTATCCATGCATCAATTTTTAGTGATTTTATTTGGCACAGGACCATTATGTTTTACTTCAACAGCTTCTTTAATTTCTTGAATGACAGTAAGACCTAACTTAAGACCCTCTGCTTTCATAAATTTGTATGCTTCTTCGAAATTGTTGCCTATTACACCGTCAAGTACCGCCTCTCGAATGGCATTTTTTATAATACCGACACTTCTGCCTTCATTGATTCCAAAAGTAGTCATAATAACTTCACCATTTACAGGCGGCTGCCAGTTTCTCAAATGATCTTTTTCCTCAAGCTCCTTAAGTTTTTTTCTAACTAATTGAAAATTATGATGGTATTTATTGCGTTTCTCTTCATTTTTTGAAGTGATATCAGCATCACATAAAATCATCAAATCGTCAATATCATCTCCGGCATCAAATAAAAGACGTCTGACAGCAGAATCCGTCACCTCGTCTTGAACCAAAGCGATAGGACGAAGATGTAAAGATATCAACTTCTGAACATATTTCATCTTTTCATTAAGAGGAAGTTTTAATGCCGCAAATATTTTGGGTGTCATTTTGGCACCTTTTATCTCATGACCATGAAAACTCCAACCTATTTCCTTATCGTATTTCTTGGTCTGCGGTTTAGCTATGTCATGAAGCAAAGCAGCCCATCTAAGCCAAAGATCTGTACTCGCATCAGCAACATTATCAAGCACTTCCATCGTATGGTAAAAATTATCTTTATGAGCTCTTCCGTCTTGAATATCAACACCTTTTAATGCTGATAGCTGAGGAAATATTATAGGTAACAAACCAGATGAATCAAGCAGCTTAAATCCAATACTAGGCTTGTTCGATAATAAAATCTTATTTAATTCTTCATTAACACGTTCCATGGAAATGATCCTTATACGTTCAACGTTTCTTTTAATCGCGTTAAACGACTCAGTCTCAATGCTAAATTGCAACTGTGTTGCAAAACGAATTGCTCTCATCATCCTCAAGGGATCATCTGAGTAGGTTATATCTGGATCAAGAGGTGTTCTGATAATTTTGTCTTCAAGATCCTGCAAACCATTAAAAGGATCTATCAATTCTCCGAAATTATCATCATTCAGGCTGATAGCTAATGCGTTAATGGTGAAATCTCTTCTATTCTGATCGTCTTCCAGGCTGCCGTTTTCAACCATAGGTTTACGACTTGTTGGTTCATATGATTCTTTCCTGGCTCCTACAAACTCAACTTCTTTGTCCTTCATACGGATCATGGCCGTACCATAACGACCATAATATTTTACATCTTTCTTTTCGCTGATTAATTTAGCAGTCTGTTTAGCTAGCTCTATTCCACTTCCAACAGTGACCACATCAATATCATTGGAAGGTCTGTTAAGAATAATATCACGTACAAAACCTCCAATGATATATGTTTCGTATCCAAGAGCACGGCTTGCTTTTGTTATATGACTGAAAATGTTATTGTTAATATATCCAGAAAAATTTTTCATATCAATCACATAATAATCTATTGCTTTCAGGAACAATATTTACAATCATATCCTGTTTTTCCTCGTCATAGTCAATGACAATTTTATCGCCTATATTAAGTTTGTTTTTAATAATTTCTTCTGCAAGCACGTCTTCAACATACTTTTGAATAGCTCTTTTAAGAGGTCGGGCACCATATTGATCATCCCAGCCTTTCTCAGCAACAAAATCATGAGCTTTTTCTGTTAATTCTATTATATAGCCTCTTTCTTCAACACGCTTAAAGACATTCTTTAACTCAATATCTATAATTCTATGAATATCATTACGTTCTAATGAATTGAATATAATAACATCATCTATACGATTTAAGAATTCTGGTGCAAATGAACGTTTTAATGCATTTTCAATAACACTACGGCTATATGCTTCTTTTGCATCTTTCTTGGCTTGTGTTCCGAATCCAACACCTTGTCCGAAATCCTTTAACTGACGAGATCCGATATTGGATGTCATAATTATTATAGTGTTTTTGAAGTCAACTTTACGACCCAGACTATCTGTAAGCTGTCCGTCGTCAAGTACCTGAAGCAAAAGATGAAAAACATCAGGATGAGCCTTTTCTATCTCATCCAAAAGAACGATAGAATATGGCTTACGACGTACTTTTTCTGTCAATTGTCCTCCTTCTTCATAACCGACATATCCAGGAGGCGCTCCAACAAGGCGAGAAACGGCGAATTTTTCCATATATTCGCTCATATCTATACGAATCAATGTGTCTTCAGAATCAAAAAGATACTTTGCTAGAACTTTAGCGAGATATGTTTTACCAACACCAGTAGGACCAAGGAAAATAAAACTGCCGATAGGTTTGTTAGGATCTTTTAAACCGGCTCTGTTACGACGTATAGAACGAACTATCTTTTTTATGGCGTCATCCTGACCTATTACAGAACCTTGTAACTCGTCTTCCATTTTAAGAAGTCTGTCGCTTTCATTTTGTGCAATTCTTTGAACGGGGACACCTGTCATCATTGCAACAACTTCTGCGACATTCTCTTCAGTGACTATTTGTTTATTATCTTTGCTCTCATCCTGCCAATTTTTCTTTTCTTTTTCAAGCTGATCGATAATTAACAATTCCTCACTACGTTGTTGACCTGCATCTTCAAAACGTTGTTCCGCTATAGATAACTTCTTAAGTTCTCGTACCTTCTCTAGGTTCTGCTCGAGTTCGATTATTTTAGAAGGCACCTTGATATTACTTATGTGTACTCGTGAACCAGCTTCATCCAGAGCATCAATGGCTTTATCAGGAAGACAGCGGTCTGACAGATAACGTTCTGTAAGTTTTACGCAAGCTTCAATAGCCTTGGGATCATACTTGACCAGGTGATGATCTTCATATTTATCCTTGATATTATTAAGGATTTCTATTGTTTCCTGAGGAGAAGTAGGCTCCACCAGAACTTTTTGAAAACGACGTTCTAAAGCTCCATCTTTTTCGATATATTGACGATATTCATCTAATGTTGTAGCTCCTATACATTGAAGCTCACCTCGTGCAAGAGCTGGTTTTAACATATTACTTGCATCTAATGATCCATTTGCATTTCCCGCACCAACAATGGTGTGAATTTCATCAATAAAAAGTATTATTTCAGGATTTTTCTCTAACTCATTGAGAATAGATTTTATTCGTTCCTCAAACTGTCCTCTATATTTCGTTCCTGCCACAACAGATGCAAGATCAAGCATGACAATTCTTTTGTTAAACAGAGCACGAGATACTTTACGCTGTACGATGCGTAAAGCCAGACCTTCTGCTATAGCTGATTTGCCGACACCAGGCTCACCAATAAGAATAGGATTATTTTTCTTTCTACGACTGAGAATCTGAGAGATACGTTCCAATTCTTTCTCACGACCCACAATGGGATCTAGACGATTCTCTTCCGCGGCACGCGTTAAATCACGACCGAAATTGTCTAATACAGGAGTCTTTGATTTTAAATTACTCGTTTTGCGTTGAGCTGTTTCCTTAGGTCTGCTTTCTTCAAAATCATCATCTTCAAAAAAAGAATTATGAGGCTCTTCAATAATATCGTCTTCCTTTATTATTGAATTGTCAATGTTGTTTCCTTTTAATTTGTTCTTGAATATATCGTAATTAATACCTTCATATTCAAGTCGTTGTGATACTATATTGTTGTCATCGTGAAGAATTGCCAACATAAGATGTTCCGGGTCAACGAATTCGCAATTAAATTCTTTGGCTACTATATAAGTAAACTTTAAAGCTCTTTCAGTTTGTTTTGTGAGAGGAATGTTGTCAGTATTGTTTTTATTGACAATATTAGATTTGATAGAAGCAATAAGTTTCTGCTTAAACGCTTCTATATCAAGTTTTAATTCATCAAGGATATGAGTTACGTCATTATCCTTGCCATCAATAATACCTAAGAAAAGATGCTCCAAGCCAATGTAAGAGTTTCCCAATTTCACAGCTTCCTCATGACTACGAAACATTATTTCACGAACCCTTGGAGAAAATTTTGCGTCCATATACATTTTTCGATATTAGTTTCAAACAAATAATTTTCAGTTTTGTCATTATGACATGAAAAATTTGTGCAAATATACAAACAAAATTCGCACCATTATTTCATTTGTCAGTAAATAACAATTACACTTAAAAAAATTAACAAAAAATCAATCTTACAGGTTAATTATAAGGAAAAAAATATTACTTTTGCTTCTTAATTTTAAAGGCACAAATATCTAAAATATAAGAGATGGAAGAACAATTAGGAGGAGAAAGAATAATTCCTATAAACATTGAGAATCACATGAAAACGTCCTACATCGACTATTCGATGTCAGTAATAGTTGCGCGTGCTCTTCCCGATGTTAGAGATGGACTAAAGCCTGTTCACCGTCGTATTTTGTACGGTATGATGGATATGGGCTTGTTGTCGAATCGTCCTTATAAGAAATCTGCAAAGGTTGTTGGTGAAGTTTTAGGTAAGTATCACCCTCATGGCGACAGCTCTGTTTATGACGCTATGGTTCGTTTGGCACAAGAATGGAATATGCGTTATCCGATGGTTGATGGTCAGGGTAACTATGGCTCTATTGATGGTGATGGACCTGCTGCTATGCGTTATACCGAAACAAGGTTGAGAAAAATAGCGGAGGAGATGCTCGTTGACCTTGATAAGGATACAGTTGATTTTCAAAATAACTACGATGACTCTGAGAAGGAACCGGTAGTATTGCCTGCCTTAATACCGAATCTGCTGGTAAATGGAGCTAGCGGCATTGCTGTTGGTATGGCGACCAATATGGCACCTCATAATCTTAGGGAAGTCGTTGATGGTATCATTGCATATATTGATAATAATGACATAACCATCAGCGAGTTAATGCAATATATCAAGGCACCAGATTTCCCAACAGGAGGTATCATCTATGGTTATGAAGGTGTCAAGGATGCTTTTGAAACAGGTCACGGACGTATCATACTAAGAGCTGAGACCACAATTGAACAACATGGTAATCATGAAAGAATTATAGCCACATCTATACCTTATCAAACAAATAAGGCTGATATGATCAAAAAGACGGCAGACCTTATCAACGATAAGAAATTGGAAGGTATTTCTGACATTCGTGATGAATCCGACCGTAAAGGCATGCGTATCGTTTATGAATTAAAGAAAGATGCTGTTTCCAGTGTGGTTCTGAACAAATTGTTCCAAATGACAGGATTACAAAGTTCGTACTCTGTCAATAATGTAGCACTTGTTAATGGTCGTCCTTATACACTGAATCTCAAACAGTTGATCCAATACTACGTCGAACATAGACATGAAGTCGTTATTCGTCGTACTCAACACGATCTAAATGAAGCTAAGAAACGTGCTCATATACTCGAAGGACTAGCCAGAGCTATTGACATCATTGATGAAATTATAGCAACTATTAAGGCTTGTAAAGGAGGTTCATCTGAGGCTAAACAAGCCTTGATGGATCAATATGGCTTCGATGATCCTCAGGCAGCAGCTATCGTAGCATATCGACTCGGTCAATTGGCAGGTCTCGAAATCAAGAAAATCTTAGACGAATTGGAACAATTACATGTTTTGATCAAGAAATTACAAGATATTCTTGATAACAAAGACTTGCAATTCGACATCATAAAATCTGAACTTCTTACTGTAAAAGAAAAATATGGTGATGACAGAAAGACAAGTATAGTACATTCTGCAGATGACATCAGAATAGAAGACCTTATTTCTGACGATCCTGTTGTTGTTACAATTTCTCATCTTAACTATATTAAACGCACCAATCTTAGTGAATACAAAAGACAGAGTAGGGGAGGTAAAGGCTCAAAAGGATCAGAGGCACGTGATGAAGATTTTATAGAACACCTTTTTGTAGCCACAAACCATAACTATATGCTTTTCTTTACTGAGAAAGGCAAATGTTTCTGGCTTAGAGTATTCTCTATACCTGAAGGTACGAAAACCAGCAAGGGTAGGGCTATACAAAATCTTATTAACCTAGAACCCGACGATAAGGTTAAGGCATTTATCAATGTTCCAACATTGAGTGATGAGGAATTTATCAACAATAATTTCGTCATACTGGTCACGAAAAAAGGTATTATCAAAAAGACAACACTTGAAGCATATTCTCGTCCACGTCAGAATGGTATTATAGCATTGACAATCAAAGATGATGATGAATTATTGTCAGTATGCCTTACAAATGGCAAACAAGAAATGCTGCTGGCGTTGCGCTCCGGTCGAGCTATACGTTTTAATGAGAGCACGGTCAGACCAATGGGAAGAAGTGCAACTGGAGTTCGTGGCGTGACATTAGCTGATGATAATGCTGACGAAGTGGTCGGAATGATATGCGTCGATCCAGATAATCCATCAGATATATTGGTAGTATCGGAAAAAGGCTATGGAAAACGCTCCGACTTAGACGAATATCGTGTTACTAACAGAGGTGGTAAAGGAGTTAAAACATTAAGTATCACTGATAAAACTGGTGATCTTATTGCCATAAAAGATGTTAGAAACGGAGATGACCTTATGATTATCAATAAGTCTGGCATTTTGATCAGAATTGCTGTCGATACATTACGTATCATGGGTCGAGCCACACAAGGAGTAAGATTGATAAATCTTCGTAATAATGATGAAATAGCAGCAGTAACTAAAGTCAGTGCTGATATTATAGAACAAGACGAGGAGATTATTGATGAAGAAAATCCGATCACAGAAGAAAATCCTAAAGAACAAAATGAGGGTGAAATAAAAGATAATAGTGAAGAACAATAATTTATAAGTGTTAATAATTACAAAAATTTCTAAAAATGAAAAAAGTAACATTATTATTAGTTATGTTGGCATTTATGGCTAATGTATCTATCGCACAAAACAAAGAACGTGTAAATGCGTTCAATTACAACAAAAACGCCCAAAGTTACATTGAAACTGCAGAACAGTTCAATGTTCAAAAGAGAACTGACAAGGCTGCAAAAGAAATGGCTAATGCCAAAATCATGCTCCAAAGAGCTAAAACGTCCATCGACCTAGCAGCAGCTCATGATGAAACAAAAAATGATGCCAAAACCTGGCACTACTATGGAGTTATTTATCTTAAAATAGCTACATATCCAGAATTTAACGATGTTGACCCAGAAGCATTGGAAAAATGTGCCGATGCTTTCAAAAAACTTGGTGAATTAGATCAGACATACTTCAAACAAAACGAATTTGAAATCATGTCATATATCAATTCAATCACAACAAACTATTTCAATCAAGGTGGAGCCGCATACGAAGCTGGCGATTATGTAAAAGCCATCAACTGCTACAGAAAAGCTTACGAAACAATGGCTATAGCCGGTCAGAAAGATAATGAAGCTCTCGTTGTAGCCGCTCAAATCGCTGTTATGGCAAATGAATATGATATGGCAATTGAATTATGTAACATATTATTGAATGACTCATACGAATCACCACAAGTATATCAATATATGGCTATAGCTCAAGGCGCTAAAGAAAACAACGACGCTATGATTCAATATCTTCAAACAGGTAGAGAAAAATTCCCTGAAGATGAAAATCTTATTAACGAGCAAATCAACGCATTCCTGAAATTAAAAAGAGAAGCTGAAATCATAGACCAGATTAAGAATATGGCAAATAAGAATACTGATAATTCAGTCTATTGCTTTATCTTAGGAACAATCTACGGTAATTCAGAATCAACATTACACAACATCGACTCAGCTATGGTCTATTATAACAGAGCTATTGAAATCAATCCAAATGACGAAAACGCTTACATTAATATTGGCAGTATGTTTATTGATAAATCAGCAGCTTTATATAACGCAGCAAATGAATTAGGATTTGACGCCGAATCACAAAAGAAATATGATTTAATGGTAGCAGAAGCTAAATCATACGACGAACAAGCACTTCCTTATGTTGAAAAAGCATACGAATTAGTTCCAAATGATGACGCTATCAAACAAGCCTTAAGAACATTATATGTTCGTCTCAAGATGATGGATAAAGCTAAAGAATTAGAAGGCGCAGCTGAATAACCTGAATATTTATTTCATCATAAAGAGTCATGGAAAAGACAACCGTGACTCTTTATTTCTCTTTGCTATTTAACATAATGTATATTATTTTCCCAAATAATAATAATTCTTAAAAATGCAGTTTTAAGGGATTTTAATAAAATTCGTATCATTATTTTTGATATTTTTGCTTAATGCAAAAAGAATCATATAGATTTTATAATAATATAGTAATCAATTAAATATAGATATAAAATGGAAATTTTAGGTAAAGTAGTTCGTTTAGGTAACTTATCAGAAGGAACAAGCGCAAGAGGCGCATGGAAAAAACAAGAATTAATTATTGAGACTCTAGAGCAATATCCGAAGAATGTTTGTCTGGTTTGCTGGGGTGACAGAGTCATTGAGGCTCAAAATTTTACTCCAGGACAGATTATTAAAGCACAAATCAGCATTGAATCTAGGGAATTTAACGGCAAATGGTACACTGATGTAAGACCATTTAGATTTGAAACTGAGAACTCACAAGCACAGAACTTTAATGCTGCAACTGTACAATCTAACGCACAGCAAACAGTTCCTCAAAACTCAGATTATACTCAAATGCCTTCAATTGATTATTATGAATCCGATAATGGTGATGATTTGCCATTCTAGATAAAAAGAGACGCTTTTGCGTCTCTTTTTTATTCTTTAACTATTGAAGTTACCTGACCTGTATTAGTATCAAAAGTTATCTTCATCTTATTCATCGGAATTGCAACCAGATTTCCTAATTGGCTTATAATCAGTTTGTCATTTAATACAACCTTATCTCCTATACTAATTCTCACAGAAACATTAGCTGGAGTTCTATAAATCAATTTATTAGCGAACTCTTCTGTAGTAGCAGCGTCATTTGTTAAGTGGTTGTAGCTTATATTGTCTGAATATTTGCTAAAATTGATTTTTATCAGATCTCCATTCTTTGAGTTAAATCCCTCTGTATCAGAAAATTTACTTATTACTACATTGTTATTATCTTTGCTTGGAACAATATAGAAAGTTTTCGTGAATCTATTACTGATAGTCTTTCCTACAAACATACTTAAATATTCTTTTTCTAGACCAACTAATTCTTCTACCATATAATTTATTGTTGTTCCATAATTAACCTCTTGATAACCTGATATAAGATCTAAGTATGCAATTCTAATTTTCTTTATCTCTTCAATAATAGATTGAACTATCTCTTCTTCTGAAATAGTTTTTTCTTTAACATCTTGTTTTTCTTCGACATCATCATTTTCTACTTCATCAGAAAAGAATTCATCTTCATCATCTTCTTCTATCATAGGAATATAATGATAGTCATTACTTTGTATCTCAGAAACTAATTCATGGGAATAAGATTCATTGTCAAATGAGTTGAAATCTGCATTATCATAACCGAATGATTTTATTATACCATCATTTGTTATATTAAAATTTATAGACGGATTTTCTTTAGTTTTTTCATCTACTTTAACAAAGAATAACATATTCGGGTCAGTTTCTGTTAAAGTGCTGATATTAATTTTTTTTATAGAATAATGAGTTTTATTATCCTTAATATAATCATCTGTACTTAATACTTCTTTTGCATAGTTACAATATTTTCCTTTTATATTTTTTGTTTGTTCCACCTCAAAATCAATGCGAATAATATTCTGAGGTAGATAATAGAATATACCTTCTTCATTAATGTCTTTTTTCAGATTTTTTGCATGTTTGGTAATATACTGAGCATTAAGATTAAATGCTGATATCACGAATAGGATCAGGAATAATTTTTTCATAATTATCATTGTTTAGTTATTTTTTTACTGATTAATAATAATGATATAAAAGTTAGCAAGCCATTGACAATCAATATTTCGAATCCGAATTGATAGCCAAAGAACAAATCTTTAGAATAACGATTTAGCAAATAACTGATTATCGGAGAAATTATTGCTATATATGGCACAAATTTATCATTTGGGACTCTGTTTTTTATAAATAAGCCAAAGCTAAAAAGACCTAGTAAAGGTCCGTAAGTGTAACCGGCTATTTCAAATATCTTGTCGATAAGCGACTCATTATGGAAAGGTCTAAAAATAATTATTATTAGTACATAAAGTAGAGCAAATACAATATGTATTATTTTTCTATACTTAGTTTTCTGATTTTCATATAGTTCATTATTTTTATCAAAATGTAGGAAGTCGAAACAGAATGTTGTTGTAAGAGCCGTCAGAGTTCCGTCAGCACTAGAATAACCTGCTGCTATAAGCCCTATCATGAATATGACGCTTGTAATTGTGTTGATAGAGAATGCTATTGAAGGGAAAATTTTATCGTTGATCACTACTCCATCTTCGTTTGTCGGTAGTATAAAATTAGTTTCTTGGGCATAATAAATTAGAGAAGCACCTAGACACATAAAAAGTAAATTCACTATTACGAAAATGAAACTAGATGTCAGAACATTTTTCTGTGCATCTTTAAGTGTTTTGCAAGTCAAGTTTTTCTGCATCATATCTTGATCAAGGCCTGTCATTGCAATTGTAATGAAAGCTCCGCTAAGTATTTGCTTTACAAAGAATTTACTGTTAGTCCAGTCTGTTTCAAATAATTTCGTATATCCATTTTCAGTTGAGATTTTCATTAGTTGACAGAAAGATATGTCCAAATTATTCAATATATATAATACTGTCATGATGGCAGCAAGCAGTAGGAAGGTTGTTTGTAGAGTATCGGTCCAAACAACAGTTTTAATACCTCCATTAAAAGTGTATATTAGAATGAATAAGATAAAGAATAATGCCGGAATATAAAAAGGTATTCCCCAATTTTTAAATACGAATTCGTATAATACAAATACAACAAGATACATACGAATTGCAGAGCCTATCAATCTAGAAACTATAAATAAGAACGCACCTGTTTTTTCCGATGCTTTTCCAAATCTAATTTCTAAAAATGAATATATGGATGTGAGGTTTAATTTATAATATAAAGGTAGTAAGAGGAAAGCGATTACAGCATAACCTATGATGTAGCCCAGTACAATGCCGAAGTAGGTGAACTGTCCGGAATAAACACCTCCTGGAACTGACATGAATGTAACACCTGATAATGACGCTCCTATCATACCGTAAGCGACTACAAACCACGGTGATTTCTTATTACCTGTGAAGAATGTACTATTATTAGATTTCCGTGAAGTTATATGAGAAATCAGTAAAATGACGAGGCTGTATAATACAAATACTATAAGTATGGTACTTTCCATTTTTTATAATGTTTTAGCGAAATCGTAAAGAGAATCAAATTTATCGTCGGGATATGATTTTATTGTTTCGTTTCCGATAATAATGGTTTTCATTCCGGCATTTTTTCCGAATTCTATGTCGGAATTCATATCACCAAGCATTATTGATTTTGAAAAATCAATGTCAGGAAAATCATTTTTAGCAAAAAAAGCCATTTTAGGTGATGGTTTTCTATAATTATCAGGTACAGATTTCAATTGTGGGCAAAAGTAAACCTTATCTACTCTACCATCTTGATTTTCAATATTTCTAATCATGAATTCATGAACTTTTTCAACATCTTCATTTTTCATCAAGCCCTTCCCTACTCCTTGTTGATTAGTTACAACAATAATATGTTTGAATTTTCTGTTAAAAATTTTAAATGCATCTAATACACCTGGCAGAAAAAAAAATTCATTAATATCTTTTACGTAATCATCTATGAGACGAACATTTATAACGCCGTCTCTGTCAAGAAATAAAGTCCAATCTTCATTGATAAGTTTATTCCAATCCATATTAATATTTTTTGCAAAAATAAGAAATTAGCATGATAATTTTTTGATAAAAAAATATTTTTCTATCATAAAAATAATGATATTTGCAGTCTGAAAAAGATAATATTTTTGTTAGATATGAAAGGATTATATACTGTTTTATTGCTTATTGTTTCTAATATTTTCATGACTTTTGCCTGGTATGGAAATTTAAAGCTTAGTGAGATGAAAATTATTAGTGATTGGCCTTTAATACTAATAATTTTATGTAGTTGGGGATTAGCGTTTTTTGAGTATTCATTTATGATACCAGCTAACAGAATAGGTTCGGCTATTAATGGCGGGCCATTCACGTTGGTACAACTTAAAGTTATTCAAGAAGTTGTCTCATTAACGGTTTTCATGATTATCAGTATTACAATTTTTAAGAATGAAACATTAAGATGGAATCATCTGATAGGATTCGGTTTTTTGGTTTTGGCGGTATATTTTATTTTTAAAAAATAGTTAAATCTGCAAATTATTGAGAAAATATTTATATCTTTGGAGAATAAAAAATAATTAATAGTTATGAAATTTTACGATATTGATTCAGTATTTATTTCCGGTAAATATGCCGGTCAGACCTTGGCGGAAGTTTTTGAGAAAGACCCTAAATATATTAATTATTGTCAGGAGAATGATGATGATTTTTATGTTTCACCAGAAGCGATGAGAGAATTAAGGACATTAGCTCGCGATCATAGATTGCTGACGCAAGATTTGGACAAGCTATCTGACGATGAGTTGGCAGAATTTATGGAAGAGATGAACGATATAGATATATTTGATGAGAGTCAGTTTGAGGAAGACTTCGATTGGGATGCAGAAGAAGATATGTTCGCTGATGAATTTGAGGATGAATTTGACATAGAAGATGAGGATTATAATATAGAGGATTTTGAGGATAGTTTTTAATTTAGAAATCTGATTTTTATTGATAACAGAAGAGGCCGTCTAACAACAAAAGTTAGGCGGTTTCTTTTTTTTACAAAAAATCACAATAGGGGGAGATGGATTCTAACGAGATTGTTTTTCGAAGACCTAAGACATGTTAAAGAACGTATAATTATG
>SUWT01000029.1 GCA_015061335.1 Lentimicrobiaceae bacterium
GCGCATTTTGGAATGCTCTGACAAAATCTCAGAACCCTCATGGAAAAATCTTCAAATATGTTAATAATCCAGAGTTTTGCTCATAAAAAAAGAAACTGCCTAACTTTTTGTTGTTAGACAGCCTCTTCTTTAATTAACGTGAGTTCGACATAAAATAATTTACTAAAAATTTAATCACCTACAAACAGTCCTGTAAGGACCACAGACCATAGGCAGGCGTTCCGTTCCACTTCACACCTGCCAAACATCAATGTTTATATCTTTCAAGACGCATCAATGTTAGGTTTATTTTTGCAGGAATCATTGATACCTCTCTGTCTCAATAATTGTTAATTGTCAATTGATTAAACAAGTCCTGCGAATCCCATGAAAGCCATGGCTAAGATACCGGCTGTCACTAATGCGATAGGCACGCCTTGCATTCCCTTAGGGACATCAGCCAATGCGAGTTGCTCGCGCAAACCAGCGAATATGACAAGTGCCAATGTAAAACCAACGCCATTAGACAATGCGTATATTGTACCTTCTAACAATCCGAAGTCTTTCTGTATTACCAAGATAGCGACACCGAGGACGGCGCAGTTTGTGGTGATGAGAGGTAAGAATACGCCGAGAGCAGCATATAATGATGGGCTTATCTTTTTCAAGATAATCTCAACCATTTGTACCAAAGCTGCGATGACAAGGATGAAGGCTATGGTCTGTAAGAATCCTAAATTAAAAGGATTTAACAGATAATGTTGGATTAGCCATGTCACTATTGTCGCTAAAGTTATGACGAAGATAACAGCGGCACCCATACCTAATGATGTAGATATTTTCTTTGACACGCCGAGGAAAGGGCAGATGCCGAGAAATTGTGTCAACACAATATTGTTGACGAATATCGCTGAGATTAATATTATCAAGTATTCCATATCTATATATCTTTAATTGTCAATAACTTATTTTGATTTCTTTAACATTCTATTCATGAAAGCGATGAGATAACCCATTGCTATGAAAGCTCCTGGAGCGAGAACGAAAACCAAGATGGCATCTCCGCTGATGAATTTCCATCCGAAGATAGAGCCGCTGCCTAGGACTTCACGAATTATGCCTAACATTGTTAGTGCCATTGTGTAACCTAATCCCATACTGATACCATCGACTGCAGAAGCGCCGATTCCGTTTTTTGAAGCGAAAGCCTCTGCGCGACCTAAAACGATGCAGTTGACGACGATAAGAGGAATGAAGAGTCCTAATGTCTCATATATGCTTGGCAGATAAGCCTGCATGAGAAGCTGTACCATTGTCACGAAAGATGCTATAACGACGATGTAACAAGGTATGTGTACTTTGTTAGGTATGAAGTTTTTTAACAATGAGATACACATATTAGAAAGGATGAGAACGAAAGTCGTTGCCAAACCCATTGAAAGTCCGTTGATGGCGCTTGTAGTTGTAGCCAATGTAGGACAGCAGCCAAGGAGAAGGACGAAGACAGGATTTTCTTTGAAGAATCCTTTAGTTAAATTGTTCCAGTTAGCCATGATTAAAATCCTCCTTTATTGTTTTCAAATGTTGATAATGCACGATTTACAGCGTCGCAGAAAGCTCTAGAACTGATGGTTGCTGCTGTGATGGCATCGACATCGCCTCCGTCTTTCTTTACGTTGAAGTTGAATGAGCTTGCATGCTTATTGTTGAATTGGTCTTTGAAACTTGGTTCTGACATTTTGGAGCCCAGACCTGGTGTTTCAGCATGTTGCAGAACACTGATGTTATTTATAGTACCGTTTGCTAAGATGCCGACCATCAAAGAGATGTTGCCGCTGAAACCTTTGTTGGTGAATGTTTCTACTGCCGCACCGATGAAATTGTTATTGGCATCGTAAGCGAGATAGAATGGAATCTCAGCATCTTCCATTGCTGATTTTACCATAGTCTCTTTTAATTCATTAAATTCAGGGAGAACGTTTTTGATAGCCTCTGTCTTCTTGGCTGCTTCTGCTGCTGCGATAGGATCTTTTGTTGCGTTATATACTAGTCCTAGTACACCGCCAGATACCACACATATCACGAACAAGGCTATAAACATATTTAATAATGTATCTTTTTTTGCTGCCATAGTCTTATTATTTTACAGGGTTATTACCGAAACGTTTTGGTTTACAAGCCTTGTTTATTAAAGGAACGAAGGCATTCATGATAAGAATAGCGAATGACATACCTTCAGGATATGCTCCCCACAAACGGATGATGATTGTCAGAGCACCGACTCCTATTGAGAATACAATCTTGCCTTTCATTGTCATAGGTGATGTCGCCATGTCGGTTGCCATGAAAAAAGCACCGAGCATCAAGCCGCCACCGAAGATATGAATCATTGGATGTACGAATTGTGTTGGATCGATTAACCAACATACTGTTGAGATGATACCTACTGTAGCGATGATGATGACAGGAGTTTGCCAGTCAATGACTTTTCTGAATATCAAGAATATACCTCCTATAATAATGGCGATTGAACCTATCTCGCCGAGCGAACCGCTGTAGATAAATTGTTCAATGTTTTCATAGATAGTCAGCTCGTTTGCAGGGATGCCTTTTGCCAAACCTTCTTGGATATATCCTAAAACTGTTGGTCCGGTAATGGCATCTGTCACAGCATTGCTGAATATTGGATTTGGTGTTGGCCATGTCGTCATAGCGACAGGGAAGGAGATGAGCATGAAAACACGACCTACTAAAGCGGGGTTGAATGGGTTATTACCCAATCCGCCGAACGACATTTTGCCTATGCCGATAGCGACGATAGAACCTACAATAATCATCCATGCTGGGATGTTGGAAGGCAAATTGAATGCCAGCAACATGCCAGTGATTATGGCTGAGCCGTCACCTATTGTACATTCTCCTTTGAGGAGATATTTCTGAATCAGCCATTCAGTCAATACGCAAGCCGCCACAGAAATCAAAGTGACGCGTACAGCATTGAATCCGAAGTAATAAATGGAAAATAAAAACGCTGGCATCAAAGCGATGATGACACTGTACATTATTTTCTTTGTGCTCTCGCCTCCATGAATGTGAGGAGAGCCTGAAATTAAATAGTTATTCATCTCTTTACTTATTTCTGATTACGTGAACGAATTAATTGTCCTGTCTTATTCTTACCATAACGTATGTAGTCGAGCAACGGAATGTTGGCAGGACAAGTGAACTCACAAGAACCACATTCGATGCAGTCCATGATACGGTTTATTTCTGTGTCTTCGAACATGTTGTTCTTCGATAGACGGCATAAGAGATATGGCTCTAGTCCCATTGGACATGCGCTTACGCATTTGCCGCAACGTAAACAATTGCTCACTTGTCGTGGCTGAGCCTCTTTGTCTGTTATCATTAAAATTCCTGAAGTTCCTTTTATCACAGGAAATTCATTGACAGATACCGATTTGCCCATCATAGGTCCACCATTGATTATATTTGTGGTATTCTCAGGAAGCCCTCCAACAGCATTGATAAGTTCCATAGAGGATGTTCCTATTCTTACCATGAAATTAGAAGGATCCTTAACAGATTTACCTGTCACTGTTACTACCCTTGAAATGAGAGGCTTGTTTTTCTGTACAGCCTCGTAAATGGCGTATGTGGATGCGACATTGACAACAACACAGCCTGTCTCTATAGGAAGTTTTCCTGATGGCACTTCTCTTCCTGTACAAGCCTTAATGAGCTGCTTCTCACCACCTTGTGGGTATTTGGTCTGCAATGGCTGAACCTCTATGCCATGGTAATATTCGTCACCTTTAATTATGTTATCTATTAATGTTGCAGCCTCTAATTTATTGACTTCTATACCGATGATTGCTTTAGGAGCATTTACGGCTTTCATTAATATCTTTACACCTACTAAGAATTCATGAGATTTCTCCAATAATAAACGATTGTCGCATGTGAGGTATGGCTCACACTCAGCGGCGTTGATGATTACAAAATCTGCTTTCTTATCTTTAGGTATAGATAATTTTACATTTGTAGGAAATGTTGCTCCACCCATACCCACTATTCCGTGATCTTTAACTCTGTTGATGATCTCTTCTCGTGACAAAGTTATCTCTCCAACCAACTTGTCTGAAGTGTCAATGCCTTCAAGCCATTCATCACCTTCAACATCGATGAAAATCGCTGGTTTGCGATATCCTGTATGGTCCATCACCTCGTCAATTTTAATGACCTTGCCACTCACTGATGAGTGGACATTAGCGGAAATGAAACCTTTGGCTGTTCCAATAAGCTGTCCTACCTTAACCTCATCACCTTTCTTTACTATTGCTTCAGCAGGCGCGCCCAGACATTGTCCTAATGGAATAATGACTTGTTTTGGAACTGGAAATGTTATTATGGGTTTGTCTGACGAAAGTTTGTTTTCTTCAGGATGAACGCCTCCTTTAGAGAATGTTTTCTTTGGATTCATACGCTTATTCTTTACTTTCGTTATTTACTGATTCTGTTAATTCTACTTTAGGTTTACGAGGAGGAAAGTTGACTGCCAGGATGCTTCCTCTTGGACAAACATCAACGCATTTGCGACATTGTTTACACTTGTCAGGGTTGATGTATGCTAGTGTTCCACGCATCTCTATTGCTTCAAAAGGACATTCTTTGAGGCATTTTTGGCATCCAATGCAACTGACCTTACAATTCTTCATCGCTATTGCGCCCTTCTCAATATTAACACAACTTACATAAATACGGCGGTTATTTTTGCCTTTAGGACGTATCTCAATGACACCGCGAGGACATGCCTTGGTACAAGTGCCGCAACCTACGCATTTATCTTCGTCAACAACGGCTATACCTTTCTCCTTGTCGATGTGGATGGCATCGAAAGCACATTTTTTAACACAGTCGCCAAGTCCAAGACATGCATTAGGACATCCGCTGCCACCAGCATACAAGGTATGTGCAAATGCACAGATGTCAGCACCTTCGTAATGTGTCTTCTTAGGAGCATTTTCACATGTTCCATTACAACGAACCACAGCAATCTTTGGCTCAGCAGCTTCTGCTGTGAGACCAAGTACTCCCGCTACTTTTGACATGTCAGAACTTGTACATACCAAACCGCTAATGTTGTTCTTGTCGTGAGCCGATTTAACACATGCTTCCGCAAAAGCACGACAACCCGCAAAACCACAACCACCACAATTAGCACCTGATAATACACCCTCGACCTCGTCAATTAATGGATTTTCTTCTACTTTAAACTTCTGAGCGACTATGTATAAAATAATCGCTAAAATGCCTCCCAAGACTCCAAGTACAATGAGAGAATAGAGTAAAATGTCGTTCACAATGTTAGTTTTTTAATGTTTAATAATATTTGAGCGTTCAGCTTTCAGCTCTCAGTAGGCTGTAGTTCGCTGTTGGCTGATAGCTAGTGGCAAAAATAGTAATATTTTTTTTTCGCTTTTGCAATTTTTTAATGAATTTCGTACTCAAATTTACGTTTTATTTTGTCTTTAAAAAGGAATAAAATCATGTAATAAGGTACTAAAATACCTATTGATATCAATGCGTTTATGCCCTCGTCTATTTTTAAAGCATTGAGAATAAATATCATGGAGATTAATAGTATTACAGGAATAACGTATGCAAATACGACAGCACGCTTAGCCTGACCTAATCCTATGCTTATTTTCACCTCTTGTCCTATAGATAAATTTTTATCTTTTGGAGCAGGAATAGTGATTGTCTTCTCCTTCATCTCCGACATGTTGCATGCTGTTTTTATGTTGCATGAGACACATGCGCTTTGAGATAAAATCTTGACTTCTATGTTTTCTTTATCAATGTTCGTGATAACGCCTTCGTGAGAGATTCTGTTTTCCATTTCTTGAATTTTCTTTATTGCAAAGATAACAAAGATTCTTATCAATTTAAAAGTTCAATATATAAATTCTACGATGCCCACAAATAAATATATTATGCCTAACATGATTAATACAGCGCATATGCGGATATGAATGACGGCTGTTGTGGCAGGAATGCTCTCAACAATTATTCGCAGCAATTTTCATAACAGATAAATAATGATGCCCCATACTAAGTATAGCGGCATTCCCAATAATTTTAAAAACTTGTTGACTTTTTTCTTATCTTCGCAAAAATTATTTTTATGTTACAGTTTTTATCGCTTTTATTTTATTTCACATTTCCAGCGTTGATAATATTCCTGTGCAGAAAGTCGTCGCTGATGAATAAGATAGGGGAGATTCTCCTCCTTTATATCGTTGGTATTCTTATTTCAAACTTAATGTTTTTCCCCCTTGGATTAGGTGAAAAATTACATGGAATACAAGATGCTCTCACTAGCGTGACTATTCTTCTTGCATTCCCGATGATTCTCTTCGGCTGCGATTTCAAAAACTGGAAAATTAAAAAGGCAATAGTAGCCCTTTGCATAGGACTCGTCTCAGTTGTTGTCGTCGATATTATAGGTTTCTACATCTTTAATGATAATCAAAGCGGATTCGAAAAAGTAGCTGGACTTCTTGTCGGTGTATATACTGGCGGAACTCCGAATCTCGCAAGCCTCAAGATCGCCCTGGATGTCGATGCTGAGACTTATATCTTCGTCCATACATTCGACATGATAATAAGCTTCATCTATTTAGTATTCTTGATGTCATTTGGAATCAGATTTTTTAGACTGTTTTTAAGTCGAAGAGTAGAAACGCATCAATTACATAATGAAAATGAACAATATGTAATTGATACGTCTAGCTATTCTGGAATTTTCACAAAAAAGCATTTTCCTAAAACATTAGGAGCTCTCGGCTTGTCTATATTAATAATAGGTGTAGGAATGGGAGTAAGTCTCCTGATATCCGGAAAAGTAGATAATATGTTGATTCTTATTCTAACTATGACGACATTATCTATTGCGGCATCTTTTTTGCCTTTCGTAAGAAAAATGGAAAAGAGCTACGATGCAGGAATGTATCTCGTCTTGGTATTCAGTCTTGTTGTGGCTTCTATGGTTGATGTAACAGCTATTGACTATCAAGCTGGAGCCAATATAATCGCATATATCGCTTTTGTGATTTTCTGTTCTTTGGTGCTTTCAATAATATTGTCGAGGATATTCAAAGTCGATGCTGATACAATGGTGATAACATCTGTCGCTCTGATAAATTCGCCTTTGTTTGTGCCTATGATAGCTGAAAATATGAAAAACAAGAAAGTCATCATTACAGGAATTACCGTTGGAGTTATAGGTTATGCCGTCGGCAATTATATAGGAATCATTGTCTCTCAATTGTTAAAATAAATTAAGATGAAGATAAATGTCGCTAATATTAAGACAAAGTTTGAATATTATAGGGCAAAGCTCGAATCTGTCTTGCGTTTGATTGTGATTCCTGGTTTCGGAGGGAGACCTCTTTATGACGTATTGGTTTATTTCATAAGGGGTTTTACAAGGGTGAACCTTATCGACAGAGCTGCCGCTGTCGCTTTTAATGTGTTTCTGGCTTTGTTTCCTACAATTCTTTTTTTGTTCACTTTGATACCATATTTCCCATTACAAGATATAACGTCAAATCTATTAGAGGCTTTGCATGATATTTTGCCGCCGGGAACTTACGAGAGCGTGGCATCTACTATCAATGAAATAATGTCTATAGAACATGGCGGACTTATGTCGATAGGTCTTTTGCTTGCTTTTTATTTCAGTACCAGCGCGATTACTTCATTTTTCCGAGGTTTTAATATGGGCGATAAAGAATATGGTCAGGTTTCTTTCATGAAACAGCAACTTTATTCTATAATAATAATGTTAATGTTTGTGGCTTTGCTGATCCTTTCTATAGTTCTGATAACCTTAGGACAAAGACTGCTGCCTATACTTTTTACAAAGATACATCTGTATAAAGGTATAACAGTATTTCTTATAAATCTTATCCGCTGGCTTATCGTAATCTTCGCTTTGATTGTGGCGATGTCGTTATTATATCATTTCGGTAATCCGCACAGCAAGAAGTTTAAGTTGTTCACTCCTGGCTCTCTTTTGTTCACAGGATTGTTTATAGTCGGAACGATGTTGTTTAATTTTTATATATCGAATATATCGACATATAACCTGCTTTACGGTTCAATAGGCGGTTTGATTATCTTTGTGATTTGGATCTATTTCAACTGTATCTTGATTTTGATAGGCTACGAGTTGAATAAGAGTATTACTAAAGCACAGGGTTTAAAAGAGGATATGAAGTATTTGAATAACTAGCTGCAGGTTCAGAAATGACATTAAAAAAATCCGACCATATATGATCGGATTTTTTTAAACCTTAAATAATCTTATTAGGTACGGCCTAACAGAATTAATACTCGTCAGAAACTGTAAGTTTCTTTCTGCCTTTAGCACGGCGTGCTTTTAAAACTTTACGACCATTGGCTGTTGACATTCTTGATCTGAAGCCGTGTTTGTTTCTACGTTTTCTGTTTGATGGTTGAAATGTGCGTTTCATCGTCTTATGTATTTTTTTTCTTTCTTAATTTCTCTTTAAATTGAGTTGCAAAAGTAGTAAATTTTTCTTTAAAATAAAATATTTTATCAAAAAAAATAATAATAATTATTTGCTTATAAAACAATGAGTTATGATTTTAAAATTGTAAAATATCACCTTTTGGTTACTTTTTACAATATTTTTGACGAAAAATAAACTATGAAATCATTCTGTTTCTAAATTAAAGAGACGTGTCAATGACATATCATCAAACAATTATTGTGTCATTGACGCGTCTCTACCGGTCGTTTAGTCGTCTCGTTGACTTGTAGTCTTATTTTGCAGGGACATTCTTTAATGTCTCGACCAAGAAATCCCAGAATAATGGCACTGTGTCGATTTTGAGTGCTTCGTCTGGTGAGTGAGGGAATACCAGGGTTGGTCCGAATGATACCATATCCCAGTTAGGATATTTTGAACCTAAAATACCGCATTCCAGACCTGCGTGGATAACCATTGTCTTTGGCGTTTTACCGTATTTGTCGGCATAAACTTTCTTCATTGTGTTGTAAATGATAGAATTGATGTTTGGTTTCCATCCTGGATATGAACCTGATGATTCGGCTTTTGCACCACAGCTCTCGAGAATTTGGCGCATCTCTGCAGCGAGTTCGTCTTTGCTTGCATCTACTAAACTGCGTTGTAATGATGCTGTCATGATCTGACCGTCAGCCAATTTGACGATTGCTAAGTTTGAAGAAGTCTCAACCGTCCCTTCAAAGTCTTTCGACATAGCGATAACGCCGTTAGGATAATTTGCTACAGCTTTCATCAAGTTAGCTATAGTTTCTTTATCCATTACATTAGCTGGCATTTCTGTGGCGGAAATACTGATGCTCATCTCTGGCTCTACAGCAGCGAATTGAGCTTTTACTGTAGTTTCATATTCTGATACGTATGCTGTCAATGCTTCTGCGTTTGCCTCAGGAACAGTTATAGTGACGAATGACTCACGAGGTATAGCATTACGTAAGCTTCCTCCTTGTATGTCAGCTATTCTGATGTCGAATCTCTCTGTGGCATTCTGCAATAAGGTGTTCATGACCAAGTTGGCATTAGCACGACCTAAGATGATATCCATGCCAGAGTGACCGCCTTTTAATCCTTTGACGATGAGTTGGAATGCTTTTGATCCAGCTGGTACTTCCTCAAATTTAGGAGTGAAGTAACCGCAAGTGTCTATACCGCCTGCGCAGCCTACATAAAGCTCGCCTTCTGTCTCTGAGTCCATGTTGATGAGGATGTCTCCTTTCAATACGCCTGGTTCTAAAGCGTTAGCACCTGTCATACCTGTTTCTTCATCTATGGTGAAAAGACCTTCGATAGGACCATGAACTAAATCTGTAGCTTCCAATACAGCCATCGCTGCTGCTGCACCAACGCCGTTGTCGGCTCCAAGTGTTGTGCCGTTAGCTTTTACCCAGCCATCTTCAATACGTGTTTCTATAGGGTCTTTTTCAAAATCGTGTACTTTGTCGGAATTTTTCTGTGGAACCATGTCAACGTGTGCTTGTAAAACAACACCCATGCGATTTTCGTAACCAGGTGTCGCAGGCTTACGGATGATGACATTACCAACTTTATCGACTATGGTCTCAAGACCTAAGTTTTCACCGAATTCTTTTAAGAAAGCAACGACTTTCTCTTCTTTTTTTGAAGGACGTGGAATTTGTGTCAATGCGTAAAAGTTCTTCCACAATCCATTGGGTTCTAAATTTTTGATGCTCATTTTTATATAAAGTTTAATTATTTGTTTAAGGTTTAATGCTTAAGGTTTAAGGCAAGTCTTCAAAAACTTTAAACCTTAAACCTTAAACTTTAAACTAATTTCTAGGTGAATTAACTAAAATGTCTTTTAATAAGTCCCAGAATTTCTGTACTGTCGGGATTTCGATTCTTTCGTCTGGTGAGTGAACGCCGCGGAGTGTAGGACCGAATGAGATCATGTCCATACCTGCTATTTTATCACCTACTAATCCGCATTCTAAACCGGCGTGTATAGCCTTGACCTTAGGTTCTACACCGAAACGCTTCTTGTAACAATCTTCAGCCACCTTACGAATCTCTGAATCAGGATTTGGTGTCCAACCTGGATAACCATCAGTATGTAGAACTTCTGCGTTAGCGAGGTTGAATACCGATTCAACCATATTGGCGATGTCTTCTTTTGATGATTCTATTGAACTACGTTGTGAGGTTTGGATGAAGAAGAATCCTTCTTTTTTCTTAACAGATGCAAGATTTGTCGATGTTTCTACAAAATTAGGAATAGTCTGTGACATTGCGATGACACCATGAGGACAAGCGTAGAGCGCATTTAATAAATCGAACTGTGTCATTTCATCGATGACGAGTTCTGGTTGAACTTCAGCTATTTCTGTTTTGACAACTAAGTTAGGTTCTGTAATTTGATACTCTCTGCGGAAGTTCTTTTCCATTATCTTAACGAATTCTACAAATTCAAATTGATATTCTTCAGGGATGAATACGACAGCCATTGCTTCTCTGGCTATGGCATTACGTAAGTTTCCGCCTTGAATATCATATATTCTAAGGTCGAATTCGTTTGTTGCTTGCCATAATATTCTGGTTAACAATTTGTTAGCGTTGGCGAGGTTTTTGTTGATGTCGTCGCCGGAATGACCTCCTTTAAGTCCGCTTACCATGATTTTGTATGCGTTACTTCTTCTTGGAGCTGGTTCCATCTTATAGTAAACCTTGATGATGGTGTCCATGCCGCCGGCGCAGCCGATGAAAATCTCACCTTCGTCCTCAGAGTCGAGATTCAATAATATGCGACCGCTGAAATCTGTAGGGTCGAGTTTTTCTGCGCCTGTGAGACCAGTCTCTTCGTCAACGGTGAAAATACATTCTATAGGACCGTGTTGTACTGTAGGGTCAGCGATGACAGCCAATGCTGCTGCCACTCCGATGCCGTCGTCAGCACCCAAAGTAGTACCGTTAGCATGAAGCCAGTCGCCCTTTATCACAGCTTCTATAGGGTCGTTTTCAAAATCATGTACTTTGTCGCTGTTTTTTTCGCATACCATATCGGTGTGCGCTTGTAAAATAATGGTCTTGCGGTCTTCAAAGCCTGGTGTTGCAGGAGCTTTCATGATGACATTGCCGCATTCTTCAACTATATATTCTACTTTATGTTCTTTTGCCCAGTTGACGAGATATTCAACCATTTTACCTTCCTTCTTTGAAGGACGTGGCACTGCTAGAATTCCGTGGAACTCTTTCCAAACGCATTCTGGTGCTAAATTTAAAACACATTCGTTCATATCGGTTGTTATTTTTTTGTTTATAATTTTATTTTTTTAATAATTCTATAGTTTTCTTAGGATCTTCAGACTTAAAAACAGCATTGCCTGCTACTAAGGCATTGGCGCCTGCAGCAAAGAGTTTTGGGGCATTATCGGTGTTGACGCCGCCATCAACTTCTATAAGTGTGTTGTATCCGTTTCTATCTATCATGTCACGCAATCTTTCTATCTTTGAATAAGTCCTTTCAATAAATTTCTGTCCTCCAAAACCAGGGTTTACCGACATAAGCAGCACGAGGTCTAAATCACCCAAGATGTCTTCCAATACTGATACAGGTGTGTGGGGATTAAGCACAACTCCAGCTTTTATACCTAATGATTTTATCTTTTGTACAGAACGATGTATGTGCGTAGATGCTTCATAATGAAATGTTATTATGCTGGCACCAGCTTCATAAAAATTTTCAAAATATCTGTCAGGTTCAACTATCATAAGATGGACATCGAGAGGTTTCGTCGCCATTTTGTTTATAGCCTGTACAACAGGAATGCCGTATGATATGTTAGGAACGAATACACCATCCATAATGTCGAGGTGATACCAATCTGCTTGACTATCATTAAGCATTTGAATGTCTTCAGCAAGATGAAGGAAATCTGCGGAAAGCAGGGAAGGGGATATTATTTTTTGCATGACATGATGTTTTTAATCTTCTCGCAAAGATAAGAAAAAAAGAGTAAAGATTAAAGGCAAAAGGAAAAAGATTTTTTAGTTAGCTGTTAAGAATATGTATTATTTGTTACAAAAAAACAAGACCCCGAAATAATTTCGAGGTCTTGAGTCAATTTCTTTAGTTATCAACCTAAATAACTCTTAAGTATTTTACTTCTGCTTGTGTGTTTTAAGCGTCTGATGGCTTTCTCCTTTATCTGTCTTACGCGTTCGCGGGTGAGGTCGAATTTTTCGCCTATTTCTTCCAATGTCATAGGATGACTTCCGTTGAGACCGAAATAGAGTCTTACGACGTCAGCTTCGCGTGGAGTCAATGTAGAGATGGCGCGGTCTATTTCTTTTCTTAATGATTCATAAAGGAGCTCAGTCTCAGGAGTAATAACTTCGTCGCTTTTCAAAACGTCGTACATATTATTGTCTTCGTCTTGAATGAGAGGAGCATCCATTGATACGTGACGACCTGCATTCTTCATAGATTCCTTTACTTCAGCCTCGGTGATGTCGAGTGCTTCCGCAATCTCTTCTGCATTAGGTTCGCGTTCAAACTCTTGTTCCAACTTGGCGTATGTCTTATTGATTTTATTGATAGAACCGATTTTGTTGAGTGGTAAACGGACTATACGTGATTGTTCTGCCAAAGCTTGGAGAATGGATTGACGGATCCACCATACAGCGTAGGAGATAAATTTGAAGCCTCTGGTTTCATCAAAACGTTGTGCGGCTTTGATCAAACCTAAATTACCTTCATTAATAAGGTCAGGGAGACTCAATCCTTGATTCTGGTATTGCTTAGAAACAGAAACGACGAAACGAAGATTAGCCTTAGTGAGTTTCTCAAGAGCAATCTTGTCACCTTGTCTGATTCTTTGAGCCAATTCTACTTCTTCGTCTGCCGTGATAAGTTCTACCTTACCAATTTCTTGCAAATACTTGTCAAGAGATGCTGTCTCTCTGTTTGTTACCTGTTTGGTAATTTTTAACTGCCTCATATTTTTAGTTTAGAGTTTAAAGTTTATAGTTTAGAGTAGTTTTATGGTTTAGAGTTTAAAGTTTGGAGTTTATGTAATCTATGATTAGACTATCAACAACTCTACACTCTAAACTCTACACTCTAAACTTTTTATTTCTTATTTTCTGTTTTGCCTTTTTTATTGTCGTGACCTTTTTTTTCGCCGCGAGGACGTTCAGGTTTTTCTACATAACCTTCAGGTTTTGGCAACAAAGCTTTTCTTGATAGACGTAACTTGCCTGTTTTTTGTTCTATCTCTATGAGTTTTACCTCAACTTTATCACCTTCCTTAAGAATACCGTCTAAGTTTTCAAGGCGTTTCCAATCTACTTCAGAGATGTGTAATAAACCATCTTTGCCTGGTAAGATCTCTACAAAAGCACCGAATGCCATAATAGATTTTACTGTACCTTGGTAAATTTCACCAACTTCAGGTATTGCCACAATAGCGCGAACCTTAGCTTTTGCAGCTTCAAGATCTTCTTTATTTGTAGAAGCAATCTCTACTATGCCGCAGTTTTCTTCTTCTGTAATGACGATGATGGTGTTAGTAACTTTCTGAATCTCCTGAACAACTTTGCCGCCAGGTCCTATGACAGCACCGATAAATTCTTTAGGGATACATACCTTCTCTATTCTAGGTACACTTTCCTTATAGTCAGCTCTTGGCTCTGTTATTGTCTTAGCCATTTCACCTAAGATATGCATACGTCCGGCTCTTGCTTGTTCCAGAGCTTCGGTAAGAACCTCATATGAAAGCCCGTCAACTTTGATGTCCATCTGACAAGCAGTGATACCGTCTTTTGTACCTGTTACCTTAAAGTCCATGTCACCGAGGTGGTCTTCATCGCCTAAGATGTCTGATAAAACAGCATATTTACCTGTTTCATTGTCAGTGATAAGACCCATTGCGATACCTGCTACAGGTTTTTTCATCTTGACGCCAGAGTCGAGTAGAGCTAATGTGCCACCACATACTGAAGCCATTGATGATGATCCGTTTGACTCTAAAATGTCAGAGACGACACGTATTGTATAAGGATTTTCATCTGATCCTGGTATCATGGATTTAAGAGCTCTTTCTGCCAGATTGCCGTGACCTATCTCACGACGGCTTACGCCGCGGCTTGGTTTGCATTCGCCTGTTGCAAAACTAGGAAAGTTGTAGTGTAACATGAAGTTTGATGTTCCTTCCACTACAGCACCGTCGATGGTCTGTTCATCCAATTTCGTGCCTAATGTCACAGTGACAAGAGCCTGTGTTTCACCACGGGTGAAGATCGCTGAACCGTGTGTTGACGGAAGTACATCGACTTCTGTCCAAATAGGACGAATTTGATCTAATTTACGTCCGTCCAATCTCTTTCTTTCGATGAGAATGGCATCACGAACAGCTTTACGTTGAATGTCATGGAAATAACGTTTTGCCATAGAGCCTTTCTCTTCGAGTTCTTCTTCGCTGAAGTTAGCAAGATAAGAGTCGAGGATGGCGTTGAAGTTATCTTCACGCTCGTGTTTGTTAGCGTTGCCGGTAAGAGCGAAATCATAGCATGGCTTATATAATTTCTCCATCATGTCAGCTCTGAGTACTTCATCATTAACTTCGTGGCAATATTCACGTTTCTTCTGAGCTTTTTCAACTTTGGATGCAAGTTCTATCTGTGCTTGACAATGTACCTTGATGGCATCGTGAGCTGCTTTTAAAGCATTGAGCATTACCTCTTCTGAAACTTCCTTCGACTCGCCTTCAACCATACAGATGTCTTTCATTGAGGCTGCTACCATGAGTTCCAAGTCAGCGTCTTTAAGAGCCTCTTCTTTAGGGTTGATGACGTATTCTCCATTGATATAAGCTACGCGAACTTCAGAGATAGGACCATGGAACGGTATATCTGATACTGCGAGAGCCGCTGATGCTGCTAATGCTGCGTATGCGTCAGGTAAAACTCCAAGTTCTCCAGAAATAAGTGTGATCTGAACCTGTGTCTCTGCATGATAATCGTCTGGAAATAATGGTCTTAACGCTCTGTCAACTAAACGAGCTATCAAAATCTCATAGTCTGATGGCTTGCCTTCACGTTTGAAAAAACCACCAGGAAACTTACCTGTAGCTGCGTATTTTTCTTTGTAATCTACTGAAAGAGGCAGGAAATCAACATCGTCCTTGGCATCTTTGGCTGTCACAACGGTAGCTAATAACATGGTCTTTCCACATGTTACAACAGCGGCACCGTCGGCTTGTTTGGCTAAACGACCAGTTTCAATAGTGATGATCTCGTCGCCTAATTGTATTGTTTGTTTAATTCCTTCTGGACCCATATTCTTGTTATAAATTAAATAATTAAGTGTACTTCGAAAATATTAATACGCAAAAAAAAGGCAATAATATACATTGCCTTTTTCGATATTTCACTGTATTAATCTTATTTTCTAATACCTAATTCCTTGATAATAGCACGATATCTTTCAATATCCTTCTTCTTTAAATAATCAAGAAGTCTTCTTCTTTTACCTACAAGACTAACCAATGAACGCATTGTTGCTAAATCTTTCTTGTTTTGCTTCATGTGTTCTGTCAAGTGCTTGATTCTGAATGTGAACAAAGCAATTTGTCCCTCTGCTGAACCTGTGTCTTGTGCATTTTTACCGTATGCACTGAAAAATTCTGTTTTCTTTTCTGCAGTTAAATACATATCTAATCTTTTTCTTCTTTCTTTCGGACTGCAAAGATACTACTTTTTTAATAAAAAAAGACTTTTTTTTAAAAAAAATGTTTAATTTTAGTATCTTTGTTTATATTATTGAAAATCAGTGATATATCACGATAAAGCCGTGCTTATAATAATAAATGATGTGAATTATCATCATCATTGATAATTATATCATTATTTTCTTCTTCCATTTTCTCATTATCTTCATTGGAAATATCAGTGTTTTCCTCCTCTTTTTTAAATGATGGGAAACTAATTAACTTTATATAGACACTTCTGAATCTTTTTGATTTTTCTAAAAATGGTACTAATGTTGATGTTATGATTATGGTGAAGAATATGACCGAAAATACGATGTTACTGACGCCCTCCGAACCCGGGAGCTGAGATTGTGAAATCATTGTCGCTAAAACGGCGGCAGCAAGACCTCTTGGTATCATCATAGATAAAAACGCTCTGTCTTTATCGTTGATATTTTCTATCTTGGATGGTAAAGCTATTCTTACAACTATGATTCTCAGTAATAACATTAAAAATGATATTCCTAAACCGATAAGAAGTGAGTTTAGATTGTCAAATTTTATTGCTATACCGACATATACAAAAAAGAATGTCTTCATCAAAAATACTAGCTCGCTGAAGAGCGTCTTCTCTGTAGGATTAAGTAATGTGGGTTTTTTGTCGAAGAATTTTTTTAACCATCTGTTGTGGATAAATTCCATATTAGCCAAGCCTATTCCAAATGCTAATGCGGAGATAATACCGCTGTAGCCAAGGAGCTCGTTGATGCCGTATATGATAAAAACGAATGCCGGTGTCGTGAAAATTGAGTTGTTGATTGTTCTAACCTTATCGAGAACCATCGACCAGAAAATCGCTCCTAGAAGTCCTATTAATGTGGCTAACAAGAATGATGAGAATACCTGTCCGAATATTATTCCGACTTTCAACTGACCGACTTTATATGATTCGAATAAGGCGAGTGACACCACAATACATAAAATTGCGCTGAAAGCCGATTCTAATATTAATATGGTCTTGCTTTTTTCTCCAACACTAATTTGTTTTACCAATGGAATTGCCACTGCTGATGATGATCCTCCCATCGCAGCTCCTAGTATGAAACTGATACCAGGATTCATGTCGAGAATCAGCCATCCAAAGAACCCGACAGCAATAAAAGTGACAATGAAATTGACTATGGTTAATGAGACGGTGTTTTTAATGGAATCTGCTAAAGTCTTGAAAGATAATTCAGTACCACTTTCAAACAAAAGAATGACAAGTGTTAGTTGACCAAAGATATTGCCCATGTGACTCATCTTTTCTCCATCAACAACCTTAAGAATAGGACCTATAAGGATTCCTATTAACATCAGCAATAGCACATCAGGGATTCTTTTCTTACTGAAAATCTCTGCAAACCAGTGTGCCGCAAAAACCAAAGTGCCTAGGGTTAATATGAGTAAAGCAGGCTCCATATCAAAATTTTTCGCAAAGATACAAAATATAATTTGAAAATAAAAATCAAAAAAAACTATTGAATTTTTTTATAAAAAAAGACGCCATGATTTCTCATGACGTCTTTAGACTTTTTAGCCTTAATTCTTAAGCTTATTCTAATGTATGAATTACGAGACCTGAACGGAGTTTAGGTTCGAACCATGTTGTCTTAGGAGGCATGATGTTGCCGCTGTCAGCGATGTCGATGATTTGTTTCATCGTTACTGGATGTAAAGCGAAAGCTACTTTCATCTCACCATTGTCAACGCGACGTTTCAATTCGCCGAGACCACGGATACCGCCAACGAAGTCGATACGTTTATCGGTACGTAAGTCTTTAATGCCTAAAATCTTGTCCAATACTAAGTTTGATAAGATTGTCACGTCGAGAACGCCGATTGGGTCTGCATCGTTGAATGTGCCGGCTTTTGCGTTGAGCTTGTACCAGTGACCATCTAAATATGTGCTGAATTCGTGTAACTTAGCTGGTTTGTATATCTCTGTTCCCATGTCTTCAACTTCGAATGATTCTGTCAAAGCGTTGAGGAATTCTTCTTTTGAGAGACCGTTCAAATCTTTGACTACGCGGTTGTAGTCGATGATCTTCAATTGGTTGTCTGGGAAAATAACTGTCATGAAGAAGTTATATTCTTCATCGCCTTTATGTGCTGGGTTATTTTCTTTCTTTTCTTGACCTACGAGAGCTGCTGCTGCGCTTCTGTGGTGACCGTCGGCGATATACATTGAAGGAACTTCAGTAGCGAAGAGTTCAACTAATCTGTCGATAGTAGCTTTGTCGTCGATGACCCAGAAACGGTGACCGAAGTTATCTTCCTTAGCGATGAAGTCGTAGATAGGAGCTTCTTTTGTGATGTTGCTTACGATAGCGTCGATTTCTGCGACAGCTGGATAAGCGAAGAATACAGGTTCAACGTTAGCATTGGTGATGCGGACGTGTTTCATGCGGTCTTCTTCTTTATCTTTACGTGTGAGCTCGTGTTTTTTGATGACTTGGTTTACATAGTCTTCGCTCCATGCGCAAGCCACGATACCATATTGCCAGTGGGCGTTAGCATCTGTTGGGTTCATGCTTTGGGCGTAGATATATAATTTTTCTTCTTTATCTTGAACTAACCAGCCGAAGTCTTTGAAAGCGTTGAAGTTTTCTACAACTTTGATGTAAGTTGTGAGGTCGCTGTCTTTTGTGCCTTCTGGAAGGTCTATTTCAGCTTTTGTTACGTGCAATAAGCTATATGGGTTGCCTTCGCATTCTTTGCGAGCTTCTTCTGTGTTCAATACGTCGTATGGTCTTGAGGCTAATTTCTCTACGATATCTACTGGAGGACGATAGCCTTTAAATGGTTTAATTACTGACATTTTGTTTTGGATTTTTTTATTAATAATTGGGTTTGAATTACCATATCATTTCTTCCTCGAAAGATGCGCTCTCTTGTGTTTCATGTAAATAATGGTCATGATGATCACTGTTGACGCTTCTTTGTAAAGAGACGATAAGGGCTCCTATCATTTTTGTTAATTCCATCAATTGAGTACGTATAAGGTTCTCATTTTCTTCAGATAGGAATGTGTTTTGTTTTCCGATTGCACAAAATACTACGCATTTTCGGATATTGGTTTTTGCAGCTTTGAGTTGAGCTATGAAGGATGGTTTGTTTTTTGATGAACCTTCAGCTATATTGAAAGCTAGCAATGTCGCCTCTTCCAAAAATCTTTTGTAGTAATGAATTTCAATCTCATTGGTAGCCAATGTACTTGTTTCTGTTAGCAATGATATGAAACCAATGGCCTTATTATAGACTCGAAGGTCTTCGAATCTGAAAAAAGTCGTTGATTTATTGTCTTCTGGAGTCATAATATAGTCAAAATAAATGGATGATAAAATAAAAGATTCATCTCGCCGTAGGATGTCATATTATGGCATCCTACAATGGGATGAATCTTATGTCAAAAATTATTAGTTTACTTTGAATTTAACGTCACCGTTTTCGATGAAGCCGATGATTTGTCTTGCAGCTGCGAGACCGGCGTTCATGTTAGCTTCAGCTGTTTCAGCACCTTGTTTTTTAGGTGTTGCGAAGAAACGATTAGCGAATTTTTCTGCTAATACAGCTTGGTTAGCAGGAGCGATATCTGTTACATATTTTAAGTCAGGGCGATCAGCGAGAAGTTGTTCCATGCCAGCTTCGTCGATGACTTCTTTACGAGCTGTGTTGACTAAGCAGCCTCCTTTAGGCATTTTTGAAAGAAGTTCATAGTTGATAGAACCCTTTGTTTTTTCGTTTGCAGGGATATGTAATGAGATATAATCGCAGTTAGCATAGAGATCTTCTATTGTTGCTGCTACGTGTACGCCTTCAGCTTCCATTTTCTCTGTCGGTACGAATGGGTCGAATGCCCATACTTCCATGCCGAGAGCCTTAGCTTTTTCAGCTACAAGGCGACCGACATTACCGTAAGCGTGGATACCAACGATTTTGCCTTTTAATTCGCAACCTGTACCAGGTTTGAATGTGTTACGTGCCATGTAGATCATCATGCCGATTGCCAATTCAGCGACGGCGTTTGAGTTTTGACCTGGAGTGTTCATGGCGACGATGTTCTTTGCTGTACATGCTGCTAAGTCTAAGTTGTCGAAACCAGCGCCAGCGCGGACAACGATCTTGAGGTTGTTAGCGTGGTCGATGACTTCTTTAGTAACTTTGTCTGAACGGACGATAAGAGCGTCAGCGTCTGCTACTGCATCGTAGAATTGTTGTACGTCTGTATATTTTTCGAGGAGAGCTAATTCGTAACCAGCTTCTTCAACGATTGTTCTTATACCGTCAACGGCTGCCTTTGAGAAAGGTTTTTCTGTTGCAACTAATACTTTCATCTCTTAATGTTTTTTAATGTTTATGAAATATTATTTGTTAGCAGCTTCGAAGTCTCGCATGCATTGTACGAGAGCTTTAACTGACTCTACTGGGCAAGCGTTATAGATAGAAGCGCGGAAACCACCTACTGAACGGTGACCCTTGATACCTACCATGCCGCGTTCTTTAGCGAATTCCATGAATGCTTTTTCTTTGTCTTCGTGACCAGGAGCCATTACGAAGCATACGTTCATGATAGAACGGTCTTCTTTAGCAGCTGTTCCGACGAACATTGAGTTACGATCGATTTCGTTATAGAGAAGCTCAGCTTTTTCAACGTTGATCTTGTTCATTGCTTCAACACCACCGAGTTTCTTGACCCATTTCAATGTTTGGTACATTACATAGATAGGGAATACTGGAGGAGTATTGAACATAGAGATGTTACGATCTTCTTCAGCAGCATGTGTTCTGTAGTCAACCATTGTTTGGAGCTTGCGTTCGCCTTCGAGTTTGCCGAGGAGGTCACGACGGATGATTACGAATGTTACACCAGCAGGACCTACATTCTTTTGTGCACCACCATAGATGAGAGCGTATTTGCTTACATCAACTGGACGGCTCATGATGTCTGATGACATATCAGCTACCAAGTCGATAGGGCAATCCATATCGTAACGGATTTCTGTACCGTAGATAGTGTTGTTTGTTGTGATATGGAAATAGTCAGCGTCTGTTGGGATTACATAATCTTTAGGAATGTAAGAGTATGTTTTGTCTTCTGAAGAAGCGACAACTTCTACTTCACCATAGAATTTAGCTTCTTTAGCAGCTTTCTTTGCCCAAACGCCTGTTTGGAGATAAGCTGCTTTCTTGTTCAAAAGGTTAGCAGGTACATGGAAGAATTGTGTTGAAGCACCACCACCGAGGAACAATATTTCGTAGTTTTCTGGGATGTTCAAAAGCTCGCGCCATAATTGACGTGTTTCAGCCATAACGCGTTCCCAACCTGGAGTACGGTGTGAAATTTCAAGGATACCGATACCTGTGTTGTCAAAGTCACGGATTGCTTCAATAGCTGCTTCAACAGCTTCTCTTGGAAGGACACATGGTCCTGCATTGAAATTGTGTTTCATCTCTTATGTATTTAAAGTTTGTAAATTGAATTTTTATTTTAACGTTTTTTCTACGTGGCAAAGATAGCAAATAAAAATAACAAACAACACTTTATATCAAAAAATGTTTTTTTTATTGCTCTTTTTTCAAAAAAAAACTGTTTTTTTGCATCCTATGAAAAGAGATGAAATCGTTTTGGCTTTTAAAAAGCTGTCATTAGTGCTGCAATGCTATGACATTCAATGTGATACTTATTGTGATGAGATGTTGACTCATTTTCATCATGCTGTGATTAAAGCCATGTCAGCTAACGTATGGTTTACACAAAATGATGTCGCTTTTGCCTTGAATCAGATTGTCAATATGCTCAAAATTGATGATGTATATCTTTTATTTGACAATCTAAATATGAACAAATTAAACATTCCTAAAAAAGTGGCGATATTATTGGATGATGAGACACCCTTCTCGAATTTTACAGAGTTTTTTGCAATTCTGATGAGTGGAAATACATTTGTCGGTAAACTTCATGATAATGATCAGTTCTTATTGCCAGCATTATCTGAATTGCTAATATCAATAGATAGTCGTTTCGCAGAAAAAATATTCTTTACAAATACTCATCTTGCAAACTTTGACTCAATAATTCTCAGTTCGCTATCTGATTCTGATCATATTTACGATAAATATTGGTCAAAATATACCCATATCTTGAAGAAAAAGAAAAAAACTATAGCTATTATCAAAGGTGATGAATCTTCGGATGATCTGGATAAGTTATCTTCTGATATTTTTACTTATTTTGGAAAAGGGAATCGTTCAGTATCAAAGATATATATACCTCATGGCTATGATATTAATACATTAATTAATAGTTTTACAAAATATGAGTATTTGAAACATCATTCCCGCTACTTTAATAATTATGAGTACAATAAGTCGATTTGTTTGATTAATAAAATTCCTCATTATGATAATGGTTTTGTCATTCTTAAAGAATCTGATGATGTTATTTCAGCGATTTCGGTTTTGCATTATCAGGAATATTTTTCCGTTGAAGAATTATGTAAGGACATAGGAAATAAACGGGCTGAAATTGAAACGATTTGTTGTAAGGACGCTTTTTTTGATGGTTCAGTTGTTTTTGGTTCATCGCAATCGCTTACTTTTAGAAGATTTTATTCGGATTTAATGAGTATAAATGAATTGTTGTCATAATGATCTTGCTGATATTCATTTGATTATAAAAATGATTAAAAAGTTTTTAAAAAAATAATTTTGTTTTGATAAAATTAGTATCTTTGCCGCTCGAATTAGTGGAAAAATAAAAGAAATTATATAGCAATGAAAAAAGACATTCACCCAAAAAATTATCGTCTCGTAGTTTTCAAAGACATGTCAAATGATCACGCTTTCATGTCACGTTCAACAATCAACACAAAGGAAACTATCGTATGGGAAGACGGCAACGAGTATCCATTAGTAAAACTCGAAATCTCCAACACATCACACCCATTCTACACAGGTAAGATGAAACTTGTTGACACAGCAGGTCGCGTTGATAAATTCAACAACAAGTACAAAAAATTCCAAGAAAGCAGAAACGCTAACAAATAATCTGTTTGTAGCTCTAAATAAAAGATGGCGGCAATTAAATATTGTCGCCATCTTTTATTTAGGTGGACTTCTATAAATTGCTTTGCGAATGATTTATGAATTTTTATTGAGAATATTTAGTATTTCCTGAAAGAGTATAGCGAGCTATATGATTGAAAGAAAGACGAAAAGATTCTTCAAATAAAACAATCATTCCTAATTCCTAATTCCTAATTCCTAATTAATTATCTTTGGCATGATTATTGACGAACGGACGAACGTAATTATAATCATTAAAGTAATGGACAACCCAAGAAATCACGATTTATTTCTGACAGATATAGTTGAAACTGACACTGAATACATTCCACTTCTGACACCGGAAGACGAGAAACGCATTAGTGAAGAGGAGATTCCGGAAGAAGTGCCAATCATGACACTACGTAACGCTGTGCTTTTCCCCGGCGTGGTGATACCTATTACAGTAGGTCGTGACAAGTCCATAAGACTTATTAAAGAGGCTTATAAGAAACATCAGGCTATCGGCGTTGTCGCTCAAAAAGACGCCGCAGTGGAAGACCCGAACCAAAATGACCTCCATGAAATAGGAACCATAGCAATGGTGATGAAAACCTTACAGATGCCCGACGGTAACACCACAGTCATCATCCAAGGCAAACGCCGCTTCCAACTTCAAGAGATAACACAGACTGAACCTTATTTAAAAGGTAAGGTGGCTCCATACGGAGAAGGTCTCGTCATTCCTCGCGACCGCCAATTCAAGGCTTTGATACAGTCGATAAAAGACCTCGCGATGCAGATTACACAAAAATCGGGAACCCTTCCTTTCGAGGCTTCTTTCGCTCTGAAAAATATTGACAGCCCTTGGTTCATGGTTAACTTCATAGCAAGTAACCTCGTGCAGTCGATGCCTGAGAAACAGCGACTTCTCGAGATAAATGACATAACGGCATTTGCGACAGAGCTTCTTTCCATCTTGTCGAACGAGGTGCAGATGATAGAACTGAAACATCAGATTCAAAGCAAGGTGAAGATGGATATGGATAAGCAACAACGCGAATATCTTCTTAACCAACAGCTTCGTACCATACAGGAAGAACTCGGCGGAACGCCTAACGAGATCGACATCAAGGTTCTGAGAGAAAAAGCTGCAAAGAAAAAATGGTCTAAGGAAGTGGAAGAGACATTCGAGAAGGAACTCCAGAAACTGCAACGCATGAATCCTCAAGTGGCAGAATACGGTATTCAACATAACTACCTTGAATATATTGTAGAACTTCCTTGGAACGAATATACCAAAGACAACTTCGACCTTAAACACGCACAGAAAGTCCTCGATAAAGACCACTTCGGACTTGAAAAGATAAAAGACCGCATCATAGAATATCTTGCGGTGCTTAAACTCAAAAACGATATGAAGTCGCCTATCTTATGTCTCGTCGGCCCTCCAGGCGTCGGTAAGACATCACTTGGTAAATCGATAGCTAAGGCGTTGGGACGTAAATATATAAGAATGTCGCTCGGCGGCGTGCGCGACGAATCGGAGTTACGCGGTCATCGTAAGACTTACATCGGAGCTATGCCAGGACGTATCATCCAGAATCTCAGAAAGGCAAAGTCATCGAATCCGGTTTTCGTTTTAGATGAGATTGACAAGGTGAGCGGCAACAACGTAAATGGCGACCCGCAGGCAGCATTGCTAGAAGTCCTCGACCCGGAACAAAACATGGCGTTCGCAGATAATTTCCTCGAAATGGATTACGACTTATCTAAGGTCTTGTTCATCGCAACAGCTAATAATCTCGCAACGATTCATCCTGCTTTGCGTGATAGAATGGAAATCATCGACCTGAGCGGTTATCTCCGTGAAGAGAAATTCGAGATAGCGAAACGACATCTCATCCCTAAACAGTTGAAAGAACACGGATTGACATCAAAAGACGTGACATTCTCGAAGGAGATGGTGATGAAGATTATCGACGATTATACTCGTGAAGCTGGTGTTCGTACCTTGGAACGTCAGATCGCTAATGTCATTCGCCGTAAGGCAAAGAACATAGTGACAGGCGATGAATACGACAAGAAAGTAACGGAAAAAGATTTGAAAGACACGCTCGGTGTAGGCATGTTCCACGACGGCGATGAGGTGAAACACAGCGTTCCTGGTGTCGCTATCGGATTGGCTTGGACACCGGTAGGAGGGGAGATACTCTCTATCGAAGTGAGTCTTAGCCGCGGTCACGGAGCCTTGCATCTCACTGGAAATCTCGGCGAGGTGATGAAAGAATCCGCCACGATAGCTTACGAATATATAAAGTCGCATTCAAATCAGTTGGAGATAGATCCTGCTGTCTTTGAAGAATGGAACGTACATATCCACGTGCCTGAAGGCGCGACACCAAAAGACGGACCTTCGGCAGGTATCACCATGCTGACAGCACTGACATCGGCGTTTACGCAGAGAAAGGTGAAAGACCAACTCGCCATGACAGGTGAGATAACATTGAGAGGCAGAGTGTTGCCCGTAGGCGGAATACAAGAGAAGATGCTCGCCGCAAAACGCAACGACGTTACAGATGTCATCTTGTCAGTGGAAAACAAACGCGACTTCTCTGATATTAAAGAAGATTACGTAAAAGGCTTGAACTTCCATTTCGTGAACTCTATGATGGAAGTCCTGGACCTCGCATTAGAGAAAGAGCAAGATGTTAATGACTTAGATTACAACCAGTATTTAACGAATACTCACAAACGCGTCACAGGTTTCTTAAGTCAACAGGACAACGAGACTACAAGACAACGTGTTAATTGAGTGAGTTTACATTAAAAAATAACTTCTAACATTTTGAATATGAAATCGGATATTGAAATAGCAAGGGAAACTTCCCTTAAGAAAATCGAGGATATTGCAAATAATATAGGTATCCCTTCAGAAGAGATTAACAATTATGGTAAATATATTGCCAAACTTCCGCTTTCTCTTATTGATGAAGAGAAAATAAAGAAAAGTAACCTTATACTTGTCACGGCTATCACACCTACTAAGACTGGTATCGGTAAGACGACAGTTTCTATCGGGCTCTCATTGGGACTTAACAGAATCGGGAAGAAAGCTATCGTTGCGCTTCGTGAACCATCGCTCGGTCCATGTTTCGGTATGAAAGGCGGCGCGGCTGGTGGTGGTTATTCACAGGTCTTACCTATGGAGAACATCAACCTTCACTTCACCGGCGACTTCCACGCAATAACATCAGCGCACAATATGATTACTGCGCTTTTGGATAACTATATCTATCATAACAGAAAGACTGGTCTTGCACTTAAAGAAGTCAAATGGAAAAGAGTGCTCGACGTCAATGACAGAAGTCTTCGCAACATAGTCACGGGTCTTGGCGGTTCCGCCAACGGACTTCCTGCAGAAAGCGGATTCGACATCACTCCGGCATCAGAGATAATGGCGATTTTATGTCTCGCTACAGACCTTGACGACCTCAAACGTCGTATTGGTAATATTCTTTTAGGATATACATACGAAGACAAACCTCTGACAGTTAACGACCTCGGCATTGCAGGCGCAATTACAGTCCTTTTGAAAGACGCCATACAACCTAACCTCGTACAGACAACAGAAAACACGGCAGCCATTGTTCATGGCGGACCTTTCGCTAACATAGCACACGGATGCAACTCACTTATCGCTACTAAAATGGCTCTCAGCTATGGCGACTATGTTATCACAGAAGCTGGTTTCGGTGCTGACCTCGGAGCGGAGAAATTCTACGATATCAAATGTCGTAAGGCAGGTCTCTCACCGAAACTTACAGTCATCATTGCTACAGCACAGAGTTTGAAACTCCATGGCGGCGTTCCAGAAGACAAAATCAAGGAACAAAATATTGAAGGATTGAAGAACGGACTCCAAAATCTAGACAAACATATCGAGAACATAAGACGCTTCGGTCAGAATGTTATCGTGACATTCAACAAGTTCGCAAGCGACACCGACGAAGAGATCGCATTGGTAGCTGAGCATTGTCGTGAAATGGGAGTAGGATTCTGTATGAACAACGTCTTCGCTGAAGGCGGTAAAGGTGGTGAAGAACTCGCAAAACTCGTTGTTGAGACTATAGAAAAATCACCATCAGAACCTCTCAAGTTTATATACGACAACGAAGATTCTATACGTACAAAGATAGATAAGGTAGCTACACAGATTTATGGTGCCAAAGATATAGCGTACTCAATTATTGCGCTCAAGAAAATCAAGCAGATTGAGTCGTTAGGTATCTCTCACTATCCGATATGCATCGCGAAGACGCAATATTCATTCTCGGCAGATCCTAAAGCTTACGGCGTTGCGAAAGACTTCGACCTCAACGTGCGAGATATAATCATCAACAACGGAGCAGAGATGATTGTCGTCATCATGGGTGACATCATGCGAATGCCAGGATTGCCAAAAGAACCTCACGCACGCAACATAGACATCGTCAATGGTAACATCGAAGGATTAAGTTAAAATACAAATTTCGTAGAGACGCGTCGACAACACATATAAAAATAAAAACAGGTTGTTGACACGTCTCTTTAATTAACAATTAACAATTTATAATTCCGGGGAAAGAGATTTTCTCGGAATTTTTTTATGTATAAAGAAAGCGAGGCTTTAGACCCCGCTTTAAATGTTTTCACAACGGAATAATCCTTATTGTGAATCGCTTAAATTATGTACTGCAAAAATAGAAAAATATCATAATAAAAAAGTTTTTTCTAAATATTTTTTTACATAACTTTGAAGTCTGATTGCAATGAGCCGTGAGCATTGAGCGATGAGCTTGCTGATTGCTGTTATATAAACTTTTGTATAAATAAAAAAAACAACAATATATGAAAAGGATATTAGGTTTGGACTTAGGAACGAATAGCATCGGATGGGCGGTGACTTTAGCCAATGAGATTGAAAAAGATGGTAAGATAACATTGCAGCCGTATAAGATAGAAGCTGCTAATAGCCGTATTATTCCAATGGATGCTGCAATATTAGGAGATTTTGATAATGGGAATTCGGTCTCTCAAACCGCAAATAGAACATCTTTTAGAGGAATAAGACGTTTGAGAGAACGTTCTTTGTTAAGAAGAGAGCGTATGCATCGTGTTTTGGATTTGATGGGCTTCTTACCAGAACATTATTCATCTAAATTAGATAGATATGGTAAATTCATTGATGATTCCGAACCCAAAATACCTTGGAAAAGAAATGAATTTGGTAAATATGAATTTTTATTCACAGATTCATTCAATGAAATGTTAGGCGAATTTAAGGAACATTATCCTAATATTAAAATACCATACGATTGGACTATATATTACTTACGCAAAAAAGCTTTGTCGCAGAGATTGACAAAAGAAGAACTTGCTTGGATTCTGCTTCAGTTTAATCAAAAACGTGGATATTACCAGCTTAGAGGAGAAGATGATAATGAAGATAAAACAAAAGATGTTAAATTTTATGCTTTGAAAGTCGTTAAAGTTGAGGCTACAGATGATAAAAAAGGCAATGATGTCTGGTATAATGTTCATTTGGAAAATGGAATGATATACAGACGCTCAAGTAGCGTTCCATTAGACTGGGAAGGTAAGATAAAAGAATTTATTGTTACAACGGATTTGAATGAAGATGGAACTCCAAAAACTGATAAAGATGGTAATATAAAACGTTCTTTCCGTTCGCCAAAAGAAGATGACTGGAATCTTCTTAAAGTCAAAACAGAAAATGACATTTTAAACAGCAATAAAACCATTGGTTGTTACATATACGATAGTCTTTTACAAAATCCGCAACAAAAGATTATAGGCAAGTTGGTTCGTACAATTGAACGTAAATTTTATAAGGAAGAGTTGAAGCAAATTCTTGCTGCACAAAAGGTTTTTATTCCAGAACTTCAGGACGAGAATCTTTACAAAGCTTGTATCGAAGAACTATATCCAAACAACGAGGCACATCGTAACAATATTGCAAAACCTGATTTTGCTAACTTATTTATCAATGATATTCTGTTTTATCAGCGACCATTGAAAAGCAAGAAATCGTTGATAAGCGATTGCTCTTATGAATCGCATTTTGATAAAGACGGCAACGAGTATCCGATAAAATGCATCGCGAAATCGAATCCTCTGTTTCAAGAGTTTAGATTGTGGCAGTTTGTCCAAAGTCTGAAAATTTATCAGAGGGAAAGGAATGTCGGCGATGGACAGTTAGATTTGTTCGGAAATGTATCATCAGGAAAACTTCAAACTGATGTCGATGTTACTGATGAATTACTGAAAACAGAAGATGACTATGTCGCTCTCTTCGATTGGCTTAATGACCGAGCAACAATAAAGCAGGATACATTGCTTAATTCGTATTTTAAATTCAAAAAAGAAAAGGGTAAAGATCACTATCCGTATCGCTGGAACTACGTTGAAGATAAGGAATATCCGTGCAATCAGACACGTGCTGTGATTCTTTCCAAACTTGATAAAA
>SUWT01000030.1 GCA_015061335.1 Lentimicrobiaceae bacterium
GAGCGTTAGGGATTGGAGCGGCATCCTTTGCGAGCGGGATTCTGGAACGGGGAGCGGGGCACAGAGCCTGTCGAAGTGACTGTCGTTTCGACGAGCTCAACGACCAGAAGTAGCGCGAGCAAAGATATAGCGGAAAGCCCGACGGCGTAGCCGGAACGCCCACATTAATTCATAATTTATAATTCATAATTCATAATTATGGGAATGCATCGCAAAAATTATGCATTATGCATTATGAATTGTGCATTAACCTCGGTGGTGCTCGCAATCCGAGATTATTTGTTGCGAGAGGGTCTTTATAAATTATGCTTTGATCGCTTCGTCGGAAGACTCCCTTATTATCTTTAAGTATAAAGTCCGTTGGTAAGATATTAAAGATGAAATCTAAGTATATGACATCATTAGCCATAGCCATCGTCATAGCAATTGTTTCATTATCATCTTTCGGAGTGAAATAATCATCTATTATGCAATTGCCTTCATCGAAGTCGTGATTATGATTATCGTGATCGTCAGTCTCGCAGCAATTATGATGGTTGTGAGAAAACTGATGAAACAATTCATGAAAGCAGACGGGTTTGTCGGAATGGTGATGATGAGGTATTATTGCATGAAGCAGAATTATCATGCAGGCTAAGGACAAGCATATTTGTTTAAATCTCATCAACATAAGGTTGTTTGCAATTGCGGTGCAAAGATAAGAAAAAAAACAGATATTATTTTTGAAACAAATAATATTACTACAAATAAAGTAATTTATAAACTACATCAAATGCTTGTTAAAATAAAATTTGCTAATTTTACAGCATGAATTTAACAATAAATAGTGAATATATGAAAAACAATGTAAAAATGAAAATGCAAACACCTAGTTATTTTCTAAGAGTGTCAACAATTATTTCCTTATTGATTATATTTAATGTCACGATTTGTTTGGCACAAAATCCCAAACTTGAAACTATTGATTCGGGAGGATTTCTCACATCACATTGGACACAAGATTATCCATACAATCAACTATGTCCAAGAGATCCGGTGAATAACTATTCATATAGTTATGCAGGATGTCCTGCCGTTGCCATGGGTCAAATTCTTAATTTTCTAAGGACTACTCAGGAGACTCGTTTTTCCGATAGCGATGATTATAGCCATAATTATGCTGGTCGTAATTATAATATTGACGATGATTGGGAGTCCCTACAATTCCCTTCATTCCCACAGCTGAACGAATTGTTAGATTCTATAGATGTATCTTTTCAGCGTGGTGAACGACTGAATGACATACAAGCTGCTGCTTTGATTTTTGCTTGTGGAACAGCATGTACGCAGGTATATACATCAGAAGGCTCGGGAACCTTCGCCGTAAGTCAAGCTTATGAGGCTTACCAACGATTTGGTTTTAGCGAATGTACGTTATTTTATGATGCGGATTCTACCATGTTTGCCACCTTAATATCTAATTTACAAGAGGGTTATCCAGCACACTTGGCTGTTGAAAATCCCGAAGGAACAATAGGACACAACGTGGTTGTAGATGGCTATCGCGAAGAGGATGGTAAATTTCACATGGACTTTGGCTATGGAGGAGCATTAGACGGATGGTATGACATCCCCGACCCTAATTTTTATTACGGAATGACCAAGATGGAAGGTATCATTTTAAATATAATTCCTACAAATACACCATCATCTATTAACGAAAAATCACCAGAAAAGTCATTAGTAGTTTATCCTAATCCTACTTCCGACCTTATCAATATAGAGAATTTCTCTGATAAAACAACTGCTTATTCTATTTTCAATGTCACAGGACAAGAAATAAAAACGGGTTTCACTTCAGGAAAAATTTCAGTTTCTGAATTAGAAAAAGGTATCTATTTCTTACAAATTAAAGATGAGAAACTCTATAAAATGATCAAATTCGTTAAGAAATAATATTTCTAAAAAAAAGACAAAAGCCTAGGTCTAAAACCTCAGTTTTTTTCATATTTTTGCAACATAGAAATTTACAAACGAATAAAAACATAAAATTATGGCATTCAACTTAAGAAACAGAAGCTTTTTGAAGTTGTTAGACTTCACACCAAAAGAAATTCAATACTTTTTAGATTTAGCTCGCGACCTCAAACGTGCTAAATACGCAGGTACAGAACAACAAAGATTAAAAGGCAAGAACATCGCTTTGATTTTTGAAAAGACTTCAACACGTACACGTTGCGCTTTCGAAGTCGCAGCTTACGACCAAGGAGCTCACGCCACATATTTAGGACCTTCAGGTTCACAAATCGGTGTTAAAGAATCCATGAAAGATACAGCTCGCGTTCTCGGTCGTATGTACGACGGTATCGAATATCGTGGCTTCGACCAAGCTACAGTTGAAGAATTAGCTAAATATGCTGGCGTACCAGTATGGAACGGACTTACAAACGAATTCCACCCAACACAAATCTTGGCTGACTTCTTGACAATGTCAGAACATACAGACAAACCTTTGAACAAGGTCACTTTCGCTTACGTCGGCGACGCTCGTTTCAACATGGGTAACTCTTTGATGGTCGGTGGCGCTAAGATGGGTATGGACGTTAGAATCATTGCTCCAAAAGAATTACAACCAGACGCAGAACTCGTCGCCACATGTAAAGAAATCGCTAAAGAAACTGGTGCTACAGTTACAGTAACAGACAATGTCGAAGAAGGCGTTAAAGGCTGCGACTTCATCTATACCGACGTTTGGGTATCAATGGGCGAACCTGCAGAAGTATGGGCTCAACGTATCAGCATGTTGAAACCTTACCAAGTCAACGCAGAAATGATGAAGATGACCGGCAATCCAAAATGCAAGTTCATGCACTGCTTACCAGCTTACCATAACCTCGAGACACAAGTCGGCCGCGACGTTCATAAACAATTCGGTCTCGATGGCATAGAAGTAACAGAAGAAGTATTCGAATCAGAAAACTCAATCGTATTCGACGAAGCTGAAAACAGAATGCACACCATCAAGGCTGTTATGGTCGCTACATTAGGTGACTAATTCAAATATAACAAAAAAAAGAGAGACGCCATGATATGACGGAAACGCCATAATATGACGTCTCTACTTTTGTATGTATGGAAACACTATTGAAAGTTAAAAACCTTAAGGTATCATTCTGCCACGATAACGAATGGCACGAAGCTGTACATGGTATCGACTTCGAAGTGTATAAAGGTAAAACCCTGGGTATAGTAGGCGAGTCAGGCTCAGGAAAATCCGTCAGCAACCTCGCCATAATGCAACTCCTGAATAAAAAGAAATCTCGCATAGAAGCACAACATATCTTATTGAATGACATAGATATATATTATCTTAACGATGAACAAATGTCAGAAATAAGAGGTAAGGAGATAGCTATGATATTTCAGGAACCTATGACCTCTCTGAACCCTGTATATAAATGCGGTTTTCAAGTAATGGAGGCACTAGGAAAACACAAAACAAAAAAAGATAAGATAAAAGCAAAAAAAAGAGTCATCGATCTTTTTAGCAAGGTTATGCTACCACAACCTGAAGTGATATTCAACAAATATCCTCACGAACTCTCAGGAGGACAGAAACAAAGGGTTATGATCGCAATGGCTCTCATCTCTGAGCCACAAATCCTCATCGCTGATGAGCCTACAACAGCTCTAGATGTAACAGTACAAAAAGAAATTCTTAAACTCCTGAAAGATCTCCAACGTGAAAACGGAATGGGAATGATCTTCATCACCCACGACCTTAGCGTTGTATCAGAAATAGCCGACGATCTCATCGTGATGAATAAAGGTGTTATCGTTGAAAATGGAAAAACAACAGAAATCCTAAATAACCCACAGCATCCTTATACACAAGGACTTATCTCATGCCGACCTCCTATTGACTACAGACTAGAACGTCTTCCGATAGTAAAAGAATTTCTTGATGGAGTCTGGCAGAATAAATCACAGATAATGAACGAGCTACTTATCCCTAAAGAAACAAGGCTAGCTCATCATAAAGAACTTTATTCTCAAGAACCATTACTTAAAATCGAGAACCTCAAGACATGGTATCCTCTGCGCAAAGGCGTCTTCGGCAGAACATACGACCATATCAAATCTGTCGATGACATAAGTTTCGATATATATCCGGGTGAAACACTCGGTCTCGTTGGCGAATCGGGATGCGGAAAGACAACTCTTGGACGTAGTATCCTACGTTTGGTAGAACCAACTTCAGGAAGAATAATATTCGAAAATAAGGACATTACTCAATTCAATAAAAAAGAACTTAGAGAATACAGAAAACAAGCTCAGATAATATTCCAGGATCCATATTCATCACTGAATCCCAGAATCTCAATAGGAGAAGCTATTGCTGAGCCTATAATGATTCATGGTATAGAAAAAGATGCTAAGAAAAGAAGAGAAAGGGTTTATCGACTTCTTGAGGAGGTCGGATTGGATCCATCTTACTATCAACGCTATCCTCACGAATTCTCCGGAGGACAGCGTCAACGTATATGTATAGCACGCGCTCTAGCACTAAACCCCAAACTTATAATATGCGATGAATCAGTGTCTGCACTGGATGTCTCTGTACAAGCTCAGGTACTGAATCTTCTTAACAAATTGAAAAAAGAATTTAATTTTACATATATCTTCATATCACACGACCTCAGCGTAGTCAGATTTATGTCGGATAGAGTAGTGGTAATGTATAATGGTAAAATCCAAGAACTCAATGAAGCTGACGAACTTTTCAACAATCCTCAAAACGATTACACAAAGAAATTAATAAAAGCTTTACCAGGAAGACATTAATTTTTTATATAACATGCAGCAATAACGTTTTTTCTACGTTCCAATGTTAGAATTATAAATTTAATCTTATGAAAAAAATTATTTTACTCACAACATTCTTGGCTTTATTCAGTACATTATTCTCACAAGAACAAATAAAAGCCGATACCTCCTTTATTGTCAACAATAATAAGATTCAAGTCATAGACAGCTCTAAAGGATTAAAAATCAAAGTTTATAAAATGACTGATGATGGATATACTCCAATAAATCCTTATTACGAAGGTCGTTACGACAAAAGCTGTTATATAACAGAAGAGATTAATTATGTCAATAAAAACTCACAAAACGTGACTATAAAAGTTCCTCTTATCCCTACAAACACATTTAGCGAAAGTGATATTATAGTTTTTGAGAAAGAATTAGAGGATTATGCAAAAGATTTGGAAGATAATGCGAAGAAAATTGAAAAAAAATATAAAATAAGTAGTTACTACGCTAATTATCCTAATATCTACTACGCTTATTCTCAAATATATGACAATCCATGGGATTTTGCCGCACAATCGATTTCACAACGACCAATATCCTTTGAATGGGGATCCTATTTATTCAGCACAGCTATGTGTTTCAACAAAAGCAGAACTCTAGGTCTTACAGCCGCTATAGGTTTCTCAAACACCTATAATTATCTGAATAACAAAACTGTTATAGCATCTAATAATGGAACACCTTATGTATATAACTTCGACGATAACAGCGAATTAATACCAAATGGATTAGAAAACAGAGCCTTCGTTGACAAAAGTTTCATGCGTTATTGGAGTGTTAGAATACCTGTCAGCGTGCAGATTCAATGGAGATTAGGTTACAATAAGATGGCTCTTTCTGTAGGTCCAGAATTAGAATGGCGTTTTGCAATGAGATCATTTGCAAGATATGATGGCTCAAAACACATCATAACAAAAGATCTCAACTACAGACCTCTGGGTGTAAATGCTTTAGTATGTATCTCATACGACGATGTTGTTATCTTCGGAAGAATGGCTTTAACAGAAATGTTTGGTCACAACATCAAAGCCATCCCATTTAATATAGGATTAGGTTTTAATTTGTAATATTATTCAATTTGAATTTCTATCTTTGCATTTTAAAAATGCGGATATGAAATTTAAAGATTTTCTTAAAAAGAAAAATGTAGAAATCACAGCGAAGGCTTATTTTCTCGATGCTCTAGGGGCAATGGCTTTTGGACTCTTTGCTTCATTGCTAATAGGTACAATTTTCACTACCCTGGGCGAGAAATTAGGTCTTCCTATTCTCATTGAGATTGCTTCATTTGCGAAACAAGCGACGGGTGCTGCCATAGGTGTTGCCATAGCGTACTCCCTTCACGCTCCATCATTGGTATTATTCTCATCCACCGTCGCAGGCATAGCGGGAAATGCTCTAGGTGGTCCGGTAGGTGCTTACGTAGCTTCCGTCATCAGCACAGAACTAGGTAAGATTGTCTCTAAAGAAACAAAAATAGATATTTTAATAACTCCATCTGTAGTAGTGATAAGTGGAGTTCTGCTAGCCATGTTCGTGGGTCCTGGCATAAACGCCTTCATGGAAGCCTTCGGTCGATTCATCGAGAATGCCACCGAACTGCATCCTTTCATCATGGGCATCGTGGTATCTGTATCCGTCGGCATGGCACTTACATTACCTATCAGCAGTGCGGCACTTTGTATCACCATAGGATTATCGGGGATAGCAGCGGGTGCGGCTACAGCAGGATGCTGCGCTCAGATGGTAGGCTTCGCCGTTATGTCATTCAGAGAAAATCGATGGGGAGGATTCATATCTCAAGGAATTGGAACCTCAATGCTACAAATGCCCAATATCATAAAAAATCCGTTGATATGGATACCTCCAACACTGTCAGCAGCAATAACAGGACCAATATCAACATGTTTGTTCCAACTAGAAAACGTACCAATCGGCGCTGGAATGGGAACATGCGGACTTGTCGGACCCTTCGGAATTATAACAGCAATGCCCGAAGGCGGAACAAAAATGTGGTTAGGAATATTGCTAATATGCTTTGTACTACCAGCAATACTGACATGGATCTTCGGAGAAATATTCAGAAAGTTAAACTGGATTAAAGAAAACGACCTGCTAATTAAGGCTTAGAGCTAATAAATCATAACAAATATCAACTGAAAAAGAGTGCATTTTTTATTAAAAACATAAAAAATACTTAAAAACTCTTGACAAAACCTCTTTCATATATTATCTTTGTACATTTGTTAGAAATATCACAAATCATCATATAAATGAAATTATCACAGTTTAAATTCAACCTTCCTGCTAATCTAATTGCCAACTATCCACCAAAGAATCGAGATGAAGCTCGTCTGATGGTTGTCAATCGTAGAGATGGCTCCATAGAACATCGTATCTTCAAAGACATTTTAGATTACGTAAATGCAGGCGATGTATTCGTTCTTAATAATACAAAAGTATTCCCTGCACGTCTCTATGGCGAAAAAGAAAAGACCGGCGCCAAGATAGAAGTTATGCTTCTCCGCGAACTCAACGAGGAAAGTCGCCTCTGGGATGTACTCGTCGATCCAGCACGAAAAATACGTATAGGAAATAAGTTATATTTCGGGGAAAATGACGAACTCGTGGCCGAAGTTATTGATAATACCACCTCTCGCGGAAGAACATTACGTTTCTTATTCGATGGAAACCATGATGAGTTTAAGAAAACTATCACCGCACTCGGCAACACTCCTCTTCCTAACGAGATAGAAAGACCTGTAGAACCTGAGGATGCTGAAAATTATCAAACCGTCTTCGCTAAACATGAAGGCGCTGTGGCTGCACCTACAGCAGGCATGCACTTCAGCAAATCGCTCATGAAACATCTCGAACTTCGCGATGTGGTCTTCGCTGAATTAACACTCCATACCGGCGTTGGAAACTTCCGCGATATAGAAGTTGAAGACCTTACAAAACATAAAACAGATTCAGAAGAGATGATGATAGACCAAGAAGCCTGCGATATAATAAACACCGCCAAATCGGAACATAACAGAGTATTCGCCGTTGGTACAACAACACTCAAAGCTCTTGAAACAGCAGTGACAATAACAGGTCAACTTAATCCTTTCAAAGGATGGACTAACAAATTCATCTTCCCTCATTACGACTTTAACACCGCCGATGCTCTTATAACAAACTTCCACCTTCCAAAATCACCTATGATGATGGAAGTGGCTGCTTTTACAGGCTATGAACTTTTAATGAAAGCTTATAAAACCGCTGTCGCAGAAAAATATCGCTTCTTCACTTACGGTGACGCAATGCTCATTTTATAATTAACAATTAAACAATGTGGACAATGAATGTCAACTATTGTCCGCAGTCTGATGACTAAAAAAATATGAATCAAGAAGACTTTTTCAAGAAAATAACAGCTCACGCTAAAGAATACGGATTCGTGTTCCCTTCAAGTGACATTTATGACGGATTGTCTGCCGTTTATGACTACGGACAAAATGGTGTTGAACTTAAAAACAACATCCGCCAATATTGGTGGAAAGCTATGGTACAAATGCACGAAAACATAGTAGGTGTTGATGCCGCTATCTTTATGCACCCAACAGTATGGAAAGCTTCCGGTCACGTCGATGCTTTCAACGACCCAATGATAGACAATAAAGATAGTAAAAAACGTTATCGTGCCGACGTTCTCGTTGAAGATCATATCGCCAAAATAGAAGATAAAATAAACAAAGAGGTTGAAAAAGCCAGAAAACGCTTCGGCGATGCCTTCGACAAGGAACAATTCATTTCTACCAATGCCCGCGTGATAGGATACAAACAAGAGATCGAAGATATAAGCCATCGTCTTTATGCTGCAATGGAAGCTAACGACCTCCCTGGTATCAAACAACTTATTGAGGATCTCGGCATAGTCTGCCCAATATCAGGCTCCCGTAATTGGACCGATGTCCGTCAGTTCAACCTCATGTTCGCCACACAGATGGGCTCATTAGCTGAAGGCGCCAACGAAATTTATCTCCGCCCTGAAACAGCCCAAGGTATCTTCGTAAATTACCTTAACATACAAAAAACAGGTAGAATGAAAGTGCCTTTCGGCATAGCACAAACAGGAAAAGCATTCCGTAATGAGATCGTCGCTCGTCAGTTTATATTCAGAATGAGAGAGTTCGAACAAATGGAAATGCAATTCTTCGTACGCCCCGGCACAGAATTGGAATGGTTCAAACACTGGAAAGAAGAACGCCTCCGTTGGCATCTGTCTCTAGGAATACCTGCTGAGAAATATCGTTACCACGATCATGAGAAATTGGCTCACTACGCTAACGCAGCTACAGATATTGAGTTTGAATTCCCATTCGGTTTCAAAGAACTCGAGGGTATCCACAGCCGCACCGACTTCGACCTCAGCAGCCATTCTAAATTCTCAGGCAAGAAACTTCAATACTTTGATCCTGAGACTAACGAAAGCTACATACCATACGTAATAGAGACTTCCATAGGACTCGATCGTATGTTCCTCGCTATGCTTAGCTATGCCTATACAGAAGAAAAACTCGAAGACGGCTCAGAACGCGTCGTGATGAAATTCCCGGCTGCACTGGCTCCTTATAAAGTAGCTATACTACCTTTGGTAAAAAAAGACGGACTACCAGAAAAAGCACGCGAAATAATGAACCAACTTACCCCAGATTTCATGTGCCAATACGAAGAAAAAGACTCCATCGGCAAACGCTATAGAAGACAAGATGCTATAGGAACGCCTCTATGTGTTACCATAGATAATCAAACTCTCGAAGATAATACCGTAACAGTACGAGATCGCGATACCATGGAACAAATTCGTGTCAATGCTGATGAATTATATAACATCATCAGAAATAAGATAGCTCCAAGAAAACTATAAAAAAAGCTCCTTAAGGAGCTTTTTTATTTTCTATAAGAATTCTTTAAAACTTAAAACTGATACCCGCTCTGAGCACTGCAGGCGACATATCTATATCTGTAACAAATGGAGTAGCAAAACCAGCCTCTGCCGAAACACCAAAAAAGTCATTGAAATAATAACGAGCTCCAGCTATAAATGATGTATAAAATGAACTGCGCGTACGATAAGTAGATGATAAAACAACATTACCATCAAAGTCTTTTACCTTGCTGATTTCCTTAGTTCTAGTCAATCCTGTTGTCAAACCTGCATATGTGTCTAAGTTTGGAACAAATTGATAATGGAAAGTAGCTCTAAAACCCATATTCCATGAGTTTGCACGCTCTTTGTAATGAAGAGTCTCTGTGCTGCTAAATGCACGATATCCTGAATAACTTAAAGATCCACCAAAACCGATACTACCATTCTCTCCTTTTATCAGATCTTCTATAGCAGCAAAATCAACGGATAATGTTGTTGGCGGCACCAAAATCGAATAGCTTTTGTAAGAGCCATATCCGATTTGAAGGTTAGCGACTATATCACCCTTTTTAAAAACATCTTGCGCACTAGCACCGATTCCCATAATTAACATTAAAGCAAATAAGATAAAATTCTTTCTCATAGTATTACTTTTTAAAATTTCTAAGCAAAGATAAGAAAAAATTATGACATAATATTTTTTTATTATTTTTGCGACAAATTTTTTAAGATGATTTTTCTAGAAGGCGTTATTATCGGACTTACTTTGGCATTGGTTCTAGGTTTTGGTCCATCATTTTTCACCTTAATTCAAACAAGTATCGATAGAGGTTTCAAGTCGGCAATGTTTTTAGACCTTGGAATCATCATGAATGATGTGGTCATAGTTGCGTTACTTCTGATGACCAATATTCAGTTTAACATTAAAGATGAAAAGAATCTACTATTCTCAGGAATAGGAGCAGGCATCATACTTATAATCTTTGGCATATATACATACACCTTATCACCGAGCAAGATTAAAAGTATAAGCGACAATAATAATCAGGTTATTGATAGAATTAACGAGAAATTTGACGACGATGTTAAATGGTACACATACATCGCCAGAGGTTTTATTATCAATATCTTCAATCCTTTTGTCTGGATCTTTTGGATCACCTGCGTCGCGACGGCATCTGGAAATTATGAAGGGAATAGACTTTACCTGATAATATTCTTCCTGGGAACATTCTCAACAGTATTATTCTTTGACATTCTTAAAGCATTAGGAGCTTATTCATTGCAACGTTTCTTCACAGAGAAAATGTTGAAGATATTGAATCAAGTTACAGGAGTCGCTCTGATAATATCAGGATTATACCTTATGGTGAGAGTAATATTTTTCCCTTTTAGCTTTTAAGGTTATTCTCCCTCGAAAAATTTAATGTCTTTGACATTAAGCTGAAGATTTGTTTTACCTTGCCAGAAATTCTTTTCTATGCAATAACACATTGCGAAAGGCTCTTTTGAATGCACTCTATTATAGAAATCACCTTTTTGGAAAGCTATTCCAGCGAACACCATTTCAGGAGTATCTTTCTGTGTAACAGTAAGTTTAAGATGCTTTTTATTACCAACAGAACGAGAAAGACCAGTATCGATAACATTATTGGTTAAAAACACAGGTGCCATATTTCCAGGTCCAAAAGGAGCAAATTGACGCAATACTCTAACAAATTTTGGAGTGATGTCAGCAAAATTTATCTCAAGATCAACATTTAATTCAGGTTCTAGCTCTTCGTCATTAATATGTGCTGAGACATACTCTTCAAAGCGTCTTGAAAACTCAGCGAGATTCTCCGGTTTTAATGAAAGACCAGCTGCATATTTATGACCACCGAAATGCTCCAAAAGATCGGAACAATTGTCAATAGCATCATAAATATCGAAATTTCTGATGGAACGAGCTGAACCAGTGATAAGATTATTGGATCTTGTAAGTACTATTGTAGGTCTGTAATAATTATCAGTAAGACGCGATGCAACAATACCTATAACACCTTTATGCCAATTCTCATTAAAGATCACGGTACTTTTTGCGTTAAGAAGTCTTTCGTCTCGCTGAATCATCGACAAAGCCTCTTCTGTGATCTTATTATCAAATTCACGACGTTTAGCGTTGAGGTCATTTATAGAAGCTGCCAATTTCTCTGCATGCTCTTTCTTATCGGCAATAAGCAGACGTACAGAATCGCTAGCTTTTTCAAGACGTCCGGCTGCATTTATTCTAGGTCCTATCATAAAGACCAGATCACTTATTGTAACCTCTTTATTAAGAACATTTTGAGCTTGTTCTGCATTACTAGGATTATCTTCCTCTAGACGAAAAACATTGGCGTGACTGAGCACCGCCTCCAATCCCGGTCGAGGATTCTTGTTAATTAACTGTAGTCCGTAATAAGCCAAGACTCTATTCTCACCAGTGATAGGAACAATATCAGCAGCTATACTTACTGCCACCAGATCCAGAAGAGCATAAACCTCGTCTATTGGCCTATTCAGACTCATTGACAGGGCCGTTATCAATTTAAAACCTACACCACAACCCGACAATTCTTTATAAGGATATTGACAATCAACACGCTTAGAATCCAGAACAGCTACTGCATTAGGAATCTCATCACCTGGACGATGATGGTCGCATATAATAAAATCTATATTATGCTCATTAGCATACGCAATCTTGTCAACAGCCTTAATTCCACAATCTAAGACAATGACCAAGTTAAAACCGTTTTCTACAGCATAATCAATACCCTTATACGATATGCCATAACCTTCATCATACCTGTCTGGAATATAAAAAGCTATTTTTTTCTTGCTGATGAAATTCTTAAGATATGTATATATTAACGCTACCGCCGTAGTGCCATCCACATCATAATCGCCATAAATCAGGATCTTCTCTCCATCTTCCCACGCTCTCTTGATTCGCTCAACAGCCTTATCCATGTCTTTCATCAAAAACGGATCATGAAGATGTGTCAACGATGGTCGAAAAAAATATTTGGCTTCATCATAATTCTCAATTCCACGTTGGACAAGCAAAGTCGATAAGTTCTTATCAATCCCTAAAACAGATGATAAGTCATCAACAATTTGTTTATCAACACTTTTATTTATATTCCAACGCGTTTTCACTACAAAAATTTTGAACTTGTAAAATTACAGTTTTTTTTTGTCTTTCACAATTTTTTATGAAAAAAATACATAAAAAACAATCGGTCTAATATTCAATAACTTACACAAAGCCGTGCATAATACGACAAATTCTTAATCACAAAATATTTTTACGTGTAAAACATAAAAAAAAATATTAAAAATGCTTTTTTATACGATAAAAAATTATTATTATTGCATTATGTTTAATCTTAAAATTATTGTCCCTTGAAACAGATCAAAACTTGCTTAATATCAGTCTTTTACAAGACTAATCTTGATAAAATTGTTGCTTTATTGAAAGAACAAAATGTTCAAATTTATGCGACCGGAGGCACTTATCAATTCATTAAGGAACTTGATGATAGTGTAAGGACCATTGAGTCATTAACATCATATCCATCCATCTTAGGCGGTCGTGTTAAGACTTTGCACCCAAAAGTATTTGGCGGCATCTTAGGACGCTTGCAAAATGAAACCGATGTTGAAGAAATGAAACAATATGAAATTCCAGCCTTCGACCTCGTCATTGTTGACTTATATCCTTTTGAAGAGACTGTCAGAAACACTTCCGATGCCGCACAGATCATTGAAAAGATTGATATTGGAGGTATCTCTCTTATCCGCGCAGGCGCAAAGAACTTCAATGAGGTGCTCATTGTCCCAGATTCAAAATATTATACAGAATTCATGGAAATGTATGAGAATCAAAATGGATACACTTCTATAGAAGATCGCAAACGCTTCGCAAAATATGCTTTCGCAACAAGTTCTCATTACGACGGAATGATATACGACTGGTTCGCTAAAGATAACGACGATGCCGACCTTAACATTCATATCGACGACAAGAATTCCTTGCGTTACGGAGAAAACCCACATCAAAAAGCCACTTTCTTCGGAAAGCTCGATGAGGTATTCGAAAAATTACACGGTAAAGACTTGTCGTACAACAATTTATTAGACCTTGAAGCAGGCTTAAATCTCATCAGAGAGTTTGAAGAGCCTACTTTTGCCATCTTAAAACATAACAACCCTTGTGGTATCGCCTCACGTAATACAATAGCTGAAGCTTATCAAGCCGCATTAGCTGGCGACCCGGTATCCGCTTTCGGAGGTGTTTTCGTGAGCAACAAAGCCATTGATATTGAAACAGCTAACGAAATCAATAAAATGTTTTTCGAAGTAATAGTGGCTCCTGAGTATGAAGATGGCGTATTAGATATTCTCTTCTCCAAGAAAAACAGAATAGTACTGAAATTAAAATCTAACGATTTCCCTGCAAAAGTGTATAAATCAGCTTTAAACGGAATCTTGATGCAAGATCGTGACCTACATACCGAGTCTTCAGAGGATTTTAAGACAGTAACAAATAAAGCTATAGAAGACAAGGAAATTGAAGATCTTATCTTTGCTAATAAGATAGTAAAACACAGCCGTTCTAATGCTATCGTCCTTGCTAAGAATAAACAATTATACGCATCTGGCATCGGACAAACCTCTCGCGTTGATGCTTTAAGACAAGCCATAGAAAAAGCTCAGTCGTTTGACTTCGATCTCAACGGCTCTGTGATGGCATCTGATGCTTTCTTCCCCTTTGCCGACTGTGTCGAAATAGCCAACAAAGCAGGCGTAACAACAGTTATACAACCTGGAGGTTCCATAAAGGATCAAGATTCTATAGACTATTGTAACGCTCATGATATGGCTATGGTATTCACAGGCTATCGTCACTTTAAGCACTAATTATTAACACAATAATTCACTGATATGGGTTTATTTTCATTCTTCAACAAAGAGTTAGCAATAGATCTCGGCACAGCTAATACCGTTATCATTTATAACGATAAGGTTGTTGTTGACGAGCCTTCTATCATCGCTATACAGAGAGACACTCAAAAAATCATGGCCGTTGGCAAAAGAGCTATGATGATGAACGGAAAGACACACGAAAACATTAAGACTATCAGACCATTACGTGATGGCGTTATTGCTGATTTCCAAGCCGCAGAATATATGCTGAGAGATATGATCAGAATGATCAATTTTCATAATAGGATATTCCCTCCCGCATTAAAGATGGTTATCTGCATACCTTCAGGTATCACAGAGGTTGAAGAAAGAGCCGTTAAAGACTCAGCAGAACAAGCTGGAGCCAAAGAGGTTCGTCTTATCCACGAACCAATGGCGGCAGCCATCGGCATCGGCATCGATGTGCTTGAACCTATGGGAAATATGATAGTAGATATAGGCGGAGGAACTAGCGAAATCGCCGTAATAGCTCTCGGCGGTATCGTTAATAATAAATCTATTCGTACCGCCGGCGACGACTTCACTGATGATATTATAGAACATATGCGTAAGCAACATAATATGCACATCGGTGAAAGAACAGCAGAAATGATTAAAATTGAAGTGGGCTCTGCTCTGACACAACTCGACAACCCACCTGATGAATACGCAGTACACGGACGTGATATGCTCACTGGTATCCCTAAGGAAATTAAGGTTAACTATTCAGAAATAGCTTATTGTCTCGATAAAAGCATCTCTAAAATAGAAACCGCCGTACTTAACGCCTTGGAACAAACACCTCCAGAACTCTCAGCTGACATATACCGAACAGGTATCTATCTCACAGGCGGAGGCGCACTCCTCAGAGGACTGGACAAACGACTCCATGCCAAAACACAATTGCCTATACACGTAGCCGACGACCCTCTTAGAGCCGTCGCTAGAGGTACAGGTATCGCTCTCAAAAACTTCGATAAGTTCCCATTCCTGATTAAATAATCTGGATATTCATGTATAACCTGCTCAGATTCCTAAAAAAATATTACTACATACTGATGTTTGTGATATTGGAGATAATTTGCGTCAGCATGCTGATGCATAGTCTCCCTTATCACAAACGTAAATTAGTAAACCTTAGCAATAGTATCTCCGGATACTTCTTTGATAATAAAACTAAATTCAATAGTTATTTCTCCCTAATGGAAGAAAATCAAAAAATAATTGAACATAACAAACTTCTGATGAGCAAGTTATACAGCATAGACAACGACAGCATATCATATTACTCCTTAAACGACAAATCTTACGATACAATTTATAAATTCATACCAGCCCGTGTTATCAACAATAGCATATACCATACAAATAACTATATACTCCTCGATAAAGGCAAAAAAGATGGAATAACAGTTGATATGGGCGTGATCTGCAATGATGGTATAGTTGGAAAAATTGCTAACGTAAGTAATAACTATTCTACCGTGATAAGTCTTCTACATCCTTATACTATTGTAAGTGCTGTTTTTACTGATAACCAACATATCGCAAACGTATGCTGGGATAATAAAGACTATAGATTCGGACTAGTAAAAGATATTCCTTATCACCTTGAACCTAAAAAAGGCGACACCCTTGTAACAAGCGGATTCTCTAATATTTACCCACCCAATATCATGATAGGCACCATAGAGGAAATGTATGAGAATAATTCCGATGTCTTTAGCATGGCTAAAATACGCTTCTCTACTAATTTCAGTACATTGAGAAACGTATATATCATAAAAAATATTTATCAATCAGAAATCGACTCTCTCACAAACAATATCCAAAACTATGAATAATAGACTATTTCTCAACATATTACGCTTCATAGGCTTGGCATTGTTACAAGTAATGGTGATTGACAATATTCGTCTCGGATATTATATTCATCCATGTGTATATGTACTTTTTATCTTCCTCCTGCCATTTAATATACCTCAATGGCAATTGCTATTAACAGGATTTGCCATGGGTTTCACCATCGACATCTTCAATGGAACACCTGGTCTTAACGCAGCAGCAACAGTACTACTTGCTTTCATTAGACCAATGATAATCGACGCAATGACAAGAAGAAAAGATATAAACCCCAATGATGAACCTTCTATAAGAAATATGGGAGTTAGCTGGTTCCTTGTTTATTCCTCATTGCTCCTGTGTTTCCACAACTTAACGCTCTTCGCATTAGAAGCTTTCAGCATCAAGCTTATGAATAAAGTGATATTACAAACACTCCTTAGCGTAATATCCTCATTGTCAATAATATTGCTTATAGTACTCATATTTAAGAAAAATCATAGAAAAACATTATAACATTTATAATCATGAAAGTAAAATTTTTAACAATCGCTTTTGCAACATTAGCTCTTGCATCATGTAGTAATAAGAGTTTTAAAGTAAATGTAGAATTACAAAATGCTGACGGTAAAATGATTTATCTTCAGAAACTAGGTGAAGATCAAATGACAAAAATCGACTCTGCAATTATCAATAATAATACAGCAATTTTCGATGTAGCTGTCGCCGAGCCTACAGCCTACTATTCATTGAAAATAGACGACATAAGATATCCTATCAATTTCTTCAGTGAAAATTATGACGTTAACATCAAAGGTGATATTAAAGATTTTGATAACATTAGCATCACTGCTTCTACCGCACAGCAACTTCTCAACGAATTTAATTCAGAAATTGATAAATATAATGCACAATTATCTGAAGCGTATAACAAATATAAAGAGGCATCAAGCAAAAATGACGAGGCTGCATTGGCTCTTATAGAAGAAGAATATGATCAAATTTCTGAAAATCAAGAAAACTATATTTCCCTTTTTATAAGTAAGAACTCCAAAAATTTCATCGCACCATATCTGGTTTATAATAACCGTTATAACTATGAATTAAATGAACTTGTCGATTTTGTGAACAATTTTGACATAAAAGAAGAAAGTGAATTCTCTAAAAAACTCAATAAATATATAGATGTTCTGAAACGTGTTGACGTAGGACAACCTTATTTAGACTTCACACAAGAAACACCTGAAGGCGATATGTTATCACTTTCACAACTTGTTGGTAAATCAAAACTCCTATTGATCGACTTTTGGGCTTCTTGGTGTGGACCTTGCCGCGCAGAGAATCCAAATGTTGTGGCTGTTTATAACGATTATCATGAAAAAGGATTCGATGTACTCGGAGTTTCTTTGGATATGAAGAAAGAAAGCTGGATCAAAGCTATAGAAGATGACGGACTCATCTGGCATAATATCTCCGACCTGAAATATTGGAACAATGAAGCTGCTAAATCATACGGCATCTCGTCAATACCAAGCAACTTATTGCTAGATGAGAATGGCATAATCATCGCTAAAAATCTCAGAGGCGAAGATTTAAGAACAAAGGTCGAGGAAATCCTAAAATAAAAATATACTGAAATGAGAAAATTAACACTAATCATCATTATTATAACTCTCGCATTATCATCATGCAGCGATAATGTTTTCAATATTAATGTTAATATTGATAATGCTATCGGCAAAAAGGTCTATCTCCAAAGAGTAATTGAAGGTCAAACTGTTAATATTGACTCCGCTTCAGTTAATGATAACAAAGTTACATTCGAGATACCTATAAGCGAGAATCTCGACGCTTATCATATCTATGTGAAAGGATGGAGAAGAGCCATAGCGTTTTTTCCTGATAATCAAGATATTACTTTAACTGGCGATTTTAATAAATATAATCAGTTCAAAATAGAATCTCCTTCTTTAACTCAGGCTTCTCTCGAAGAGTTTACCAAGAAATTCAACGAGTTAGAAAATGAAGACGAACAGCAGTTCTTTGTTTTCGAAACAGTATGGGACAAACCTGCAAGTGTTTTGTCACCATATATATTATATCGTTACAAATGGGCATTTGAGTTATGCGAACTTCGCGAGATAGTAAATAATTTCTCTGCAGAATTGAACAGCGGTTATTTAGATCTTATAAAAGGATATATTAAGTTATTAGAAAAGACCGACATAGGAAAGCCTTATCTAGATTTTACACTTAAAAACCTTGATGACCAAGATTTTAGCTTATCATCAATGATAGGAAAATCGAAACTTGTGATGATAGACTTCTGGGCATCATGGTGTCCGGATTGTCGTGTAGAAAATCCAAATATTGTTGCTGTATATAAAGATTTTCATGAAAAAGGTCTAGAAATAATCAGTGTTTCATTAGATACAGATAAGACCGCATGGATTAAAGGAATAGAGGACGATAATTTAATTTGGAAGAATCACGTTTCTGATTTAAAAGGATGGAATTGCACGGCTTCACAAGAATACGGGATTGCATTTATTCCACAAAACGTACTTATTGATGCTAATGGAAGCATAATAGCCAAGAATCTCAATGGAGAAAGCCTGAGAATGTTTGTAGAAGATTATTTAAAGTGATATAATAATTCTCAAGCTTGATATGGCAAAAAAGAAAAATAAGCTGGTAATTGAGCCTTTTGATGACATCAGAATTATTGGTATCAGCACGGCGATGCTTGATTACCAGCTTGCTTGGAACATCAACAAGTTGTTGAAAATTGATTTGGTGAAATATAAAAGCATCAGTCCTAACAATGAGGATTTTTTCTCGTTTTATTTTTATGATTCAGGTGAGAATTCTAATGCATACAACTTAGTTGCTTTATCTTCCGGAGGTAGAGAATGGGTTAGTTTCAAACCAAAAACCGATTATCTTTTTATAGTAAGAAATTACATTAATGACAATGATTTTCAGCAATATCTAAATAAAATAAAATCAATCTTAAAAGTTAACCACGCCTACGTTATAGACCTTGAATTAAACAATAAGATTGATATTATTCTAGAAGATATTGAATTTCATGAAATGAGAATCATGGACGAAATCAACAAAAGATTCGATTAAGCCTTTTCAAATTGTTGTAGGAATCTCACATCATTTTCGAAATACAAACGAAGGTCATTGACCTGATATTTAAGCATAGCGATACGTTCCACACCCATTCCGAAAGCAAATCCTGTATAAACCTCAGGATCTATATTACATGCTTTAAGTATATTAGGATCGCAGATACCACAGCCTAAAATCTCAAGCCATCCGGTATGTTTACAGATGTTACAACCCTTACCGCCGCAGATGTTACATGATATGTCCATCTCAGCCGATGTCTCTGTAAATGGAAAATATGAAGGGCGGAAACGGACTTTAGTTTCTTTACCGAAATATTCCTGAACGAAATGATAGAGTGTCTGTTTCAAATCGGCGAAAGAAACGTCTTTATCTATATAGAGTCCTTCTATTTGATGGAAGATACAATGAGCTCGGGCAGAAATAGCCTCATTACGGAATACCCTTCCTGGCGCTATAATACGAATAGGAAGTTTACCTTGTTCCATCACACGTACCTGAACACTAGAAGTATGTGTACGTAATAAAACATCGGGATCCTTACTGATAAAGAATGTATCTTGCATATCACGTGCTGGATGATCTGGAGGGAAATTCAGAGCGGAAAAACAATGAAAGTCGTCTTCTACCTCAGGACCTTCACTGATAACGAAACCCAAACGCTCAAATATTGTATTGATTTCTTCCCTGACAATAGATAACGGATGACGAGCACCTTTCATAGCTTCTACAGGCAAGGACAAATCCAAGTCAGTTGTTGTGGTCACCTGTGATTCAAATAGTTGCATCTGCTCATCAAATATCTCTTGTGCTCTGTTCTTCAACTCATTAAGTTTAATACCGAGTTCTTTACGCATCTCTGGCTCAACCTGCTTAAAATCTGCAAATAAAGCTGGTATAACACCTTTTTTGCTGATATATGTCACTCGGAAATTCTCTAATGCCTCTTTATTCTCAGCCTTGAAAGAGTTAATTTCTTCTAATATTCGAGCTATTTTATCTTTCATAGTTTTTATTGTTTAGGAAAATGAGCCTTGAGTTTTGAATAAAGTTCGTAGCTCATAGTCAAAATATTATTTCAAAATCTCAATTGTCATTGTTACAGGTTCAACCGGAACATCCATAGCGGCTGTTTTAACTGCAGCTATCTTATCAACAACATCAAGACCTTCAACTACTTCTCCGAAGATAGTATATTCTCCGTCCAAATGAGGAGTTCCACCTATTGTTGTATATGTTTCTATTTGTTCAGGTGTAAAAGTCATACCATAACGTTGTTGATACATCTGTATATGAGCTTCTGTCAACACCTGACCCTGAACGATATAGAATTGGCAACCGCTAGAAGCTTTTTCTGGATTAACCTGATCGCCTTGACGTGCTGCTGCTAAAGCTCCTTTTTTATGGAAATGATTGGAACGGAATTCAGCAGGGATTCTATAACCAGGATCTACAGTACCATCTTGGTTATGACCTCCTTGGATCATAAAGTTTTTGATGACACGGTGGAATGGTGAGTTATTATACCAGCCCTCGTTGATTAACTTGATAAAATTATCTCTATGTAAAGGAGTGTCATTGTACAACTTAACCTTAATGTCACCCATTGTAGTCTTAATCAAGACTAAAGTTTCTTTTTCTTGTGCTTGCATTGTCATACCTAATAAGATACAAATAATTAAACAAAGTTTTTTCATAATTAATCGTCTATTTGTGAATAAATAATTTCCAATCTTACAGCTTTTGTAGTATCAGGGCTGTCAGGTCCGTGGAATATCCAACGTTTTGCATTAAAAGAGCCTGAATATGTATAGACATATATTCCATAATTCTCCGCATCAGGTCCTGCAAGGATTAGATCCTGAACATATTCAGAGATTCTAAACCATATTTGATCTGTTTCAGGGTCGTAATAGCCTCCAAAATAATCTGTTCCAACCAATTGGTCAGGCATGATAGAATAAGAACCGTCAGATTTTGCTTTGGCAACGACCAACTGTATAGGAGCGGAAAACATTGCTGTATCATTATTAACGCCATTTATCAAGCCATTCGCACCTGAAAGAATGAGTTTAGCCTCATTGATAAGTACATTTGTATTCAGATCTTGTGCCCACTGCGCTATATTAGGGAATTTTAATCTAGACCTTACACCAGCAGTTGACTGCACAAATAAATAAGGATTATTCAGAGTATCATCAAAGATAATAGGGGATTGTGCAGTATTATAGTTATGTTCAAAATGATTAAAACGGACATACTTGTCACTCACATTAAAATCGTAGAAAGTAGTGTCATAATCATTATGATAATAAATTCTAAGATAAGATTTTGTATGCAGCATGTTGAAATAGCATATAGAGCCTCTACCTGCAGGAATTTCGCAATCGAGATAAAGCCCTTTAAAATAATCCATGAATCTAGAATTGGATGTAAGAGCGTCATCCTCGTCAAGTATGAGACGTTCTCCGAAGGCAATATCAATAGGGATTCTCAATACTGCAGAATTGAGGGTATCATCATCTATATTACTGAATGTCTTTGGTTTAGGTAAGAATGTATAGTTAGCCAACTCATTACCGAATTCAAAAGATGTATTTGAATAATAAGTTTGGTTTGTATCAGCATCCATATCCTCTAACACCTCATAAACATGGACTGTCAGAGGAGTCAAAGTATCGCCATAGAAACCAGCATAAATGACTTGAAGCACTATAGAGTCAGTCACAGCACCCTCACCGAACTGCATATCATTACTAGTCAGTCCTAACTGTGTATAGAAGCTAAGGTCAGACTGACCGAAATGAGGGTCGTAGAGATTTCCCAGGAGAGAAAGCGTTGCTGATTTGGTACTGAGAGAATCGATACGTTCCACTTCTGATTCAATATTATAATCTCCTGTAAATGCAACTTTGATATAGCTGCTATTAGGTTGTAAAGAATCGCCTATATGCTGAGGCATTTTTTTACATGAAGTACCTACAAACAAGCTCAGAAGAGTGATGAATAAGATAAGACGATTTGTTTTCAAGACACTATTATTTTTCAATTAATATACTATCGTAGAAATTATTATATGCATCAACGTAATTATCAGGAGATTGGTATTCGAGGACAGGTTTTTTTAATGATTTAACGTATTTATCCAATTCGTCATTAATTTTTTCAGAGCCATATATTATTCCATCGGAGAAATCTATGGCTAGTTTCATCAGATTGACATAATTTGCAGATTTAATACTTTTAACATCTTTAGCTGCTATACCAGGCAATCTCATTTTTTTATCGAAGCCAGATCGGAAAACACTATCGAAATCATCATCGTATAATGAGACGATTATTTTGGAGTCGCTAAAGAGAGGATTATCTTTAAAAGCTTTTTTAAGATATATAGGAATCAAGGCAGACATCCAGCCATGGCAATGCACGATATCTGGAGGCCAGTTCAGTTTGCGTATTGTTTCTATGACACCGCGTGAAAAGAAGACAGTACGATCATCATTATCTTTAAAAAACTCGTTATTTCTATCGGCAATAGTAGTTTTACGTTTAGTAAAGAAATCATCATTATCGATAAAATATATTTGCATTCTCGCTTTTTGTATAGAAGCAACTTTTATAATGAGAGGATGGTCTGTGTCATTGATGATTAAGTTCATACCAGAAAGGCGGATGACTTCATGCAACTGATTTCTGCGTTCGTTAATACTTCCGAAGCGAGGCATAAAAATTCTTATTTCCTTTCCTTTTGTTTGAATACCTTCAGGCAGGTAACGACCAATCATAGACATTGGACTTTCATCCAAGTAAGGTGTTATCTCTTGATGAACAAATAGAACTTTTGTCTTTTCCATATTTGGCATATCATTTTATATGTCACAACAAAATACAAAATTAAGCATTTTTTTTGGAATTTAGGTCAAAAAAAAGATAGTTTTTAAAAAAAATAACAAAAAAAAGCGGAAAAATATATTTCCCGCTTTTCGTACTCCCTCAGGGACTCGAACCCTGGACCCATTGATTAAGAGTCAATTGCTCTACCAACTGAGCTAAGGAAGCATATCATTTTCTGGCTGCAAAGTTACAATTTTTTTTTAATAAACAAGTATTTTTTCGTTTTTTTTATTTTGTATAAAATTTATGATTCATGCATCATCGTCCAAGTCTTTTCCGCAGCCAATTGTTCTGCGCCTTTGATGGAGTAATCAGATGCTGTACCATATTCTTTCTCATCAACGAATATCTGTACAACATATTGTCTGTCATAGCCGTTACCTCTCATACCTACTTGTTTGAAATCAATATGATGTTTCTCTCTTTGCGCCCATTCTAGCAAACGGCTCTTATAATTAGTCTCGTTTTTCTCAAGCTCAGCAAGGTCAATATGCAATCTTATCACATGATCTACTATGATTTTGTATGCAAAATTATAATTAAAATCCAAAAAAATTGCACCTGTGAAAGCCTCAAATGCATTACCTGCCATGGAACGGAATTTACAATGCTCGTTATATTTGGCGTAATTAACCAGATTATCGAGTCCGAACTTATGTGACAATCTATTCAACGAGGAACGGCTGACGATCTTAGAACGCATTTCCGTGAGAAATCCTTCTTGTTTCGTCGGAAATTTTTTAAATAGAAACTCGGCTACTATAGAGCTTAATATCGCATCACCAAGATATTCCAAACGTTCATTACTGATAGCATATCCTGATGTGGTTTTTGTTGACATCGACTTATGAGTAAAAGCCAACTTATACAACTCAATATTTCTTGGGTAAAAACCAAAAATGTTGTAGATAGAACGTGCTAAAGCTCTATCAGACTCATTTCTATATCTTAAGAGTGTAAATAGAGACAATGCTGGTAGTTTTTATTAATATTTTTTAAAAATTATACTTGCGTTATGTCCTCCAAATCCAAAGGCATTGCTTATAGCGTATGTCATCTCTTTCTTAATCGCATTCCAATATACGATATTAAGATTAGGATCTATATTAGGATCATCATTGAAATGATTTATTGTTGGAGGCACGATAGAATTCAGTAATGACAATACTGTCGCTACAGCTTCGATGGCTCCGGATCCTCCAAGCAAATGACCCGTCATGGACTTTATTGAATTCAACGGCATATTTTTAACATGCTCACCAAACAATTTACTTATAGCCAGTGCTTCGGATATATCACCTGCTGGAGTCGATGTTCCATGAGTGTTGATATGATCTATGTCCGTCGTATTTAATCCTGCCGACTTTAATGCTCTTTCCATACATAATACAGCTCCCAATCCATCAGGATGTGGTGCCGTGATATGATATGCGTCTGATGATAATCCGCAGCCAACTATCTCTGCATAAATTTTAGCTCCACGTGCAATAGCGTGATCAAGGTCTTCTAAAATCAGACAGCCACAACCCTCTCCCATAAGGAAACCATCACGATCTGCATCAAAAGGTCGAGAGGCAGTCATTGGATCATCATTACGTGTTGTCATAGCTCGCATAGACTCAAAGCCTCCCATAGCAGGAGGAGAGACAGCCGCTTCAGAGCCTCCAACTACAGCTACAGAAAGGATTCCATATTTAATGTAATTATAACCTTCTATAATGGCGTTTGCAGATGAAGCACAAGCTGAGACAGTGGAAAAATTAGGCCCACGAAAACCATGCTTAATAGAAATATGCCCTCCAGCCAAATCCGGAAGCAACTTAGGAATGATAAATGGATTATAACGCGGAGTGCCATCACCAGTGGCGTATGACGCTACCTCCTCATAGAAACTATTAATGCCACCTATACCAGAACTAAAGACAACACCAACTTCATCAAAATCGGTATTGTCTTTAGTGATCTTGGAATCAAGGATCGCCTCGTCAGATGCCACTAAGGCAAATTGCGTATATAAGTCAAGCTTCCTGACTTCCTTGCGATCGAAATACTGTAGAGGATCAAAGTCCTTAACCTCGCATGCTATACGGGTCTTAAACTTTGAAGAGTCAAAACGAGTAATATCACCTGCACCATTGATGCCTTTGCATAAAGCATCCCAATACTCATTAACAGTATTACCAATAGGCGTTATAGCACCTAAACCTGTGATTACTACACGTTTTAACCCCATTATTTATTTCAGATTTATCCTATATTATCTTCAATAAATTTCATTGCATCACCTACAGTAGAAATCTTTTCAGCTTGATCATCAGGAATTGTTACATTAAATTCTTTTTCAAATTCCATGATTAACTCAACTGTGTCAAGTGAATCAGCACCTAAATCGTTTGTAAAACTTGCAGTCTCTACTACATCCTCAGGGTTAACACCCAATTTATCAACGATAATTGACACAACTTTTTCTTTAATTTCTGACATGATCGTATAATTTAAGTTAGTAATATTTCTCTGCTCAAGAAAAAAATTTTTTGCAAAATTAAACCATTTTTTCAAATAAAGGCATTTTTTTTTGATTTATTTTAATCCTAAAAGCGTAACATATTGATTGTCTATTTCTTATACAAATTCAATTAAAATACAAATTACACTCAAAAAATCATTTATCATAAGCATATATAATTTATTTTTGTAATTTTACATTCAGAAATTCAATTATAATGAAAAAATTATTTTTACTTGACGCATACGCACTGATATACAGAGCCTATTTTGCCTTAAACAAAAATCCAAGAATTAACTCTAAAGGACTGAATACCTCTGCCATAATGGGCTTCCTTAACACATTATACGAACTCATAAAAAATGAAAAACCAACACACCTAGGTGTCGCCTTCGACCTCGGAGAACCAACTCTTAGAACCGAAAATTTCGCCGATTATAAGGCTAACAGAGAAGAAACCCCACCCGATATTAAAATTTCCGTCCCTTATATAAAGGAAATCATAAGAGGTTTTAATATTCCTATTTTTGAATATGCTGGTTATGAAGCTGACGATATTATTGGAACTTTATCAAAAAAAGCTGAAAAACAGGGATTTATAACTTATATGATGACTCCCGACAAAGATTTCGGTCAATTGGTAAGCGACAAAATATTCATTTACAAACCTGCCAAAGGTGGTGAAAAAGCACAAATTCTAGGTACTAAAGAGGTCTGTGAAAAATATGGAATATCACGCCCAGAACAAGTTATCGACATCTTAGGTCTTTGGGGTGATGCCTCAGATAACATCCCTGGAATACCTGGAATTGGTGAGAAAAACGCCTCAAAACTTATAGCAGAATACGACTCCGTAGAAAATATCATCAATAACGCTGATAACCTTAAAGGTAAAATGAGAGAAAATATCATCAATTATGCCAATCAAGGACTGCTTTCCAAAAAATTAGCTACCATAGACATAAACGTACCGATTGATTTTAATGAGGATATTCTAAAAGTAAAACACCCTGATTTACAACATCTTACTACCATATTCGAAGAACTAGAATTCAGAACTTTCCTGAAAAGACTGAAAGATGACTACAATATTCCAGATACAAATAATACAAATATCTCTCTCGAAACAAAAGATACTGATAAACCTCAAAATCAGACACAATTAGACTTATTCGATACCATCGATGAGGACAATAATGCTTTTTCACTGTTTTCGTCAAAAAAGAATTATCAAACACAAGAGCATGTATATCATTTGGTTAATGATAATAAACAGATCGATAATCTTATATCTTTACTAGAAAATTGTGATTATTACGCTTTCGACACCGAAACAACAGGTCTGGATATTTACAAATCAGAACTAGTCGGAATGTCATTCGCCTTAAAGTCTCACGAGGCTTATTATATACCACTACCATCTAACGAAAATGAATGCAAAAGTCTGTTAAACAAATTCTTAAACATTTTCAACAATGAAAATAAGACAATCATAGGACATAATATCAAGTTTGATTTATCTATGCTGTCTAAATACAATATTGAGGTAAAAAATCAGTTATGGGACAGCATGATAGCACATTATCTCATTGAGCCTGAGCAGAATCACAGCATGGATTATCTTTCTGAAGTATATTTAGACTATATTCCTATCGGAATCGAGGAACTTATCGGCAAGGGCAGAAATCAGATCAGCATGAGAGATGTACCAATAGAGAAAGTCAAGGAATATGCTGCTGAAGATGCAGATATAACATGGCAGTTCTACGAGAAATTCAGCAGCATACTTATTGAAAACAAATTAGAAAGACTCTTCAAAGATATAGAGATGCCATTGGTAAGAGTTCTTGCCAAGATGGAATCTAACGGAGTTAAGATTGATATTGAAGGGCTTCATCAAATAAGTGAAGAACAGGCAAAAGAAATTATTAACATAGAGAAAAGCATTTACGAAATAGCCGGTACAACTTTTAATATTGGTTCTCCCAAGCAACTCGGTGAGATTCTATTCGAACGTCTAAAAATAAAAGCGCCAGCAAAAAAGACCAAAACCGGACAATATCCGACAGGGGAGGAGATACTGCAAAAAATAATTCACGAAAGCCCCATAGTTCAAAAAATACTTGATTACCGTTCGTTAACGAAGTTAAAATCAACATACGTAGATGCTCTTCCTTCATTAGTCAACCCCAATGACGGCTTGATACATACATCTTATAATCAAGCCATTACAGCTACAGGAAGATTAAGTTCCAACAATCCTAACCTACAAAATATTCCTGTAAGAACTGACAAAGGCAGAGAGATAAGGAAGGCTTTTGTCGCAAGAGACAGCAATCATATTATGATGGCAGCAGATTATTCTCAAATAGAATTGAGAATAATAGCACATCTCAGTGGTGACGAAGCCATGCAGGAAGCTTTTAGAGCAGGTTTGGACATACATGCCGACACTGCCTCAAGAGTGTATGGAGTATCAATAGAAGATGTCACTTCAGAAATGAGACGTAATGCTAAAGCTGTCAATTTCGGCATTATTTATGGAATGTCGGCTTTTGGCTTAGCTGAACGACTAGGTATCTCCAGAAGCGAAGCCTCTCAGATCATAAAAAATTATTTCAAGGAATATATTGGCATTCAGGAATATATAGACAAACAACTTGCTTTTGCAAAACAATATGGATATGTAGAAACGATGTTAGGGAGACGAAGATATTTAAAAGACATCAATGCTGGCAATAGCGTAGTGAGAGCCTTTGCAGAACGAAATGCCATCAATGCACCAATACAGGGCAGTTCAGCCGACATGATTAAAATTGCCATGAGTAATATCCATAAAGAACTAAGGAGCAACGACATGCGTTCGAAGATGATATTACAAGTACACGATGAGCTGGTCTTTGATGTATATCATGAAGAATTAGAAAATATAAGAATGATAATAGAAGATAAAATGATTAATGCGCTTCCATTGAATGTACCAGTCATTGTCAATATAAGTACAGGAAACAATTGGTTAGAAGCACATTAAGGCTATGGCAATGAGATGTATCAATGAATATGAGACGTGTCAATGACATCTTGTTTATTTTTTTAAGGTGTCATTGACGCGTCTCTACATGAATTATCATTTATTTAGATTATTCTGATATTATCTCTTGACGATCTTCTTACTTACTATTGTTCCGTCCTCAAGATAAATCTTTGCTATGTAAATTCCGCTACATAAACCGCTCACATCAATATT
>SUWT01000116.1 GCA_015061335.1 Lentimicrobiaceae bacterium
ATTTGACTACTTGAAGGCTGATGGAGTTAAGGCTTTTTATAAGCCTGACCAGGATATGGTCTACAGGTATATCAATTTGGATGAGAGGAATGTATTCGTTAAAAATCTTGTTTCAGAAGCTCCTCTGCAAAAGATTGAAGGCATCCTTGTTTCTACATTAGAAAAAATCCTTGTTGATATTTACTGTGATCAGGACTTCAGTTATTTGCAAGGTAGCGAATATGAAAGGATTGCTGAGAATGCTATGACTATCTTCAATATAAATAAAACTAAACTATTAAGATACGCAAACAGGCGTGGCGTAAAAGAGGAACTTGAAAAAATCTACAATGAACTATGATATCTAAAGAATGCTTCACCTCGCAGTGGATCGAGGACATATCTGCAAAACTGGAATATAATGACAAGAACCTGATAGAAAAAGTGATAAGGGCATTGTCTCTTTTGGAGATGCTGGTTCAGTCAGGCTGCCCTCTGACTTTCAAAGGTGGTACAGCTTTGATGCTTATACTGGGTAAGTCACTGCACAGACTTTCCATAGATATTGATATTATCTGTCCTCCAGGAACTGATATAGAGCAATATCTAGAGACGTATCACGAACACGGTTTCATCCGTTATCAGCAGGTGAATAAGGAATCTGCAGGCAAGGATGTGCCGGTTAGTCACGCTAAGGTATTTTATCAGATTGCCTATACAGATAGGTCTGAATTGAATGAGTATATACGACTTGATGTACTTTACGAGGATTGTCCGTATTCAAACACCCAGGAGTTACCGATTGATAGTCCGTTTATAAAACTGGACGGTGAGCCGCTGTTAGTTACCGTTCCTAAGAAAGAGGATATACTTGGAGATAAGATGACTGCTTTTGCCCCGAATACTATAGGTATACCCTATTTCAAGAAGGACAGGGAGTGTAATATGGAAATCATTAAGCAGCTGTATGATATCAACCGCTTGTTTGAGAATGTTGATGACTTTGGCCCGGCATACGAATCCTTCCTGAAAGTGTCAAATGTCGAACTTGGTTATAGAGGGCTTGAAGGAAGATTGAACGAGTATTTTGAGGATGTACGTCAGACAGCTATCTGTATTGCAACTCGTGGTCAAGCTGGTAATGGAGACATAAACTTCTTTATGTCTGGAATCAAAAGAGTGAAATCCTTCATGTATCAGGAGAAATATCAGATAGAGGAAGCTATAAAGGATGCCTCAAGAGCAGCATACTTGGCAACCTGCTTCGAGAAAGGAGTTTTAGCGATAGAGAAATATCCCAAAGATAATCCTGAAGTTGTCCTTTCTATGGAGATTTCTGATGTTCTCCCAACTAAGCTTCGTAAACTTAGAAATGTTATTCCTGAGGCATATTACTATTGGGCCAAGGTTGATGAAATGTTGTAATACAAATAAGCGCCTAAGAGAATCTCGATTTCCCTTAGGCGCTTATTACGACTTAATTAATAAGAGATCTTTCTCTTAATCGTCACATTATCAAGACTTAATCAAAATCCTCGGCTTTAAGTATCATTTGAGTTGGAGCTGGGTTGTTTTGTAGATATTTAGATTCGAGTGAATTTCGATAATTTGTGCGCTCCTTTTCTACCAGTACATATTTTATAGAAGATTGCAAGAAGATTTTTAACCTATCAATAGTAACATCTAATACGAATGCTAATACAGCAATAGCTTCAATGACAATAGCCCAGATGCTATTATACTTGACAATCACATACAATAGAAAGAACACGACTGCTAAATATACTATCATTATTCCCCACGATAGCCAGAATTTTTTCCTCTTTTCTTTTTCTACCCAGGATTGTTTCTTTTCATTATATTTTGTCATTTCAACCTTATAATCTTCCTCTAATTCTGCATTCTTCTTATCAAGAATATTCTGTAATCTTCTTTCAGTGATGTGATGATTGGCAACTTCTTGACTTAAAGTATCCTTTAATTCACTTACCTCTAATGCTCTCTCTGCTTGAATACGATCAACAGAATGAATGTCAAAAATGTCAAGATAATCATTGGAAGCTATGACCTCATCATTGATATCCTCTGGTTTTATAAAATTAATTCTAAACCCGGCAATTTTACTTTCTGCTTCTGGCATAGTAAGTTTACCTGACTGGACATCATGAATGATTGATGAAAACTGATTTCTTAACGCTTTATTTACAGCATGAGAAAATGTAATTTGAGATAATATAAAGATATTAGCAGTTATTGGTAAATTGCCATTAAGCAACCCTTTGTTTAAGGATAGCCAAAAACGCTGTGTAAAGAATGACATAGGTTCGGCAAGAGGGACCATTTCATTATTTGTTCTCATGCTTTGTCTACTTAAGAACAAGGTCCTTGAATTTCCTGACAATAGGATATAACCTACTTGTTTGAAATTTTTAGTATTCGTAGATTTTATGCGTCTCAGATAGTTTATTTTTGAAAGCATCATTTGAATAGCATAGTCCTTATCTTCCCGTGTAACGAAAACTTCATCAATATTATCAATGGATGCTAAGTTACTTTTAATAAAGTCTTCATCCATTGTATATTTCCTGCTATCGAGAGCTATATCCTTGTCTGCTAATAGTTTTTCAAAGGCAGTCTGCTTTTCTTTAATTTCATATTTTTGACTACAACCATTCAGTATGCTTATCATAGCATCGCGAGGATCTGATAATCTAGAGTTTCCACATACAATTTCCTCGGCTTGCTTAAAAAACTTACTTATTTCGTCAAAAGACTCTTCAAAATATTTTAAATGAATGGACTTCTTTCCAGTCCTTTGTATTGCAATTTTGTTTATTTCATTGACTTGGTCATAGAATTCATTAAAAAGATGTTGACACAATATGCCATTATAACCAGCCATATTAAATAGCACCTCTGTTTCCAAGAATATGTTTAACTCTGTATCATATTTCTCTATTTCATTTGGAGATAAAGTATATGATAATCCGTTATATATTATCATACCTTCGCGGATACGAGTTAACTGCTGTTCAAAAGCAGAGTTATCTTTATGCTTGAGAATAAAAGCCGATATGTAGCCTAGGTTTTCAGGATTGTTTACCTTACAATCAATTGTATACGCACAGAAATCGTCTTGTAACGATTTTATATTTTCTTCTGTTAAGGGCTGCTTAAGAAGCTCTGAAACGAATGTAATAAAATCGTCAATAATCTTCTCATTTGCTTCTTGACAACTCTTGAATTCTTCTTCAAATTCAATGTTGTTAAGTATCTTGGTAGTATCTACTGTATAGCAGCCCTTTTTTGATGCAGAGGATAAAAAAGGAATTCTGTTTAAGGACGTTTTTACGACAGACGATATTAATGTAAACCCATACTCATTATTAAGTTTTAGGCAAAATTCTTGTAGCTCGAACTTGTGAATTTTTTCTGTTATTATGATATTCGATGCAAAAGTTGCTATTACACTGAATATATCATATTTATCCCCATTATACAATTCACGAAATACGGCTAAAGAGGCCATACATTTAATGTTATCTGATGACAGTGACATTTGATTGACCGATTATTAAAGTGTTATTTATTATACTGCAACATAAACCTATTGTTTTATGTGCTATAAAGTTATAAAGTTTTATTGAATATCATCATAATAGTCTCTGTTAAATTGTGCCATTAGCAGGTTCACTGATTACCTATATGTTACATCAACAGATTATTCAGTATTTTTTAAAAGGATTATGTACTTAGGCTTCTTGGAGGGCTTGGAGGAGGGATGGGGTGATTTCGTAGGTTTGGTGGTCTGTGATGGAGTGGTAGGCAGAGGCGGAGATGATGACGTGGTCGGTTAGGTAGATGTCGAGGAGTCCGGTGGCTTTGTGAAGTTTCTTGGTGTATTCGATGTCGCGAAGTGTTGGTTCAACTGATCCGTCCACGCTGTTGCTTACGAGAATGATTCCGGTCGCATTGAATTCAAGAGCCTGTCGGAGTATGATTCTGACATCAAGTAGAGATTCATGACTTCCTATGGTATGTCTGATGGTTTTAATATGGGTGTGTCGTCTATTGGTGAAAATGACCCTTTCGTGCTCAGTGATGCCGTCCTTGAGGAGTTCGACTAGGCTGTCGAGACGGGCGTTGATCTTCTTGCCTCTGTTGTTCTCTTCCTTGGTATATCCTCTTACTCTTACGCGCCCGGTAATCTCGTCCCATCTTTCAATGGGAACCTTGATGTCGGTGTTGACTTGAAACTGGATTCTCCTGCCTTTTTCGCTCTTGGAGATGAAGACGTTTGCCCAGACAGAGACATCCCTTTCCTCTGTCTTTCCGGCTCGGATAAAAAATCTAATTGTAGCCATAAATACAGTAGCTTTTAAGCCTACCGTCAGTTTTGGCTTCCAGGAGGGTGGTTATACAAATGCATTGCTAAGGTAGGGAATTAATGGGAGATTGGCAAGTCGTCAACTTTAAATATTAAAGACTTAAACATATCTTCTGAACAATATGTATCGTTAGATTTTTATTAATATGTAGAATGCTGTGGTAAATTAGGTTTATTATCAAATGCTTTTAGTAAATTTGTGGAAAATGTGATTAATACACAAGCGATGAACAGTTTATCGCAATAGTAACATTATGTGCATGTTGAAAATATTAGTAGTATGACTAAATCAAAAGTTAGTACATTGATTTCTCAACTATCAAATTCAAAGATTAATAAATTAAATTTGATAGTTGAGGCTTTTTCCACCTTGACATATGATGAACTAAAGAAATTCGATAGCAGAATACCACAAATATTTAGAGGATTGCTGAAAATACCGTACCTTAAAAGGAAATCCTTTTCAGACATATTTACATCTGGTAAGGTGTTAT
>SUWT01000117.1 GCA_015061335.1 Lentimicrobiaceae bacterium
AGTTTTTAATAACGAACAATCCAAATCATATGGCAAGTTATTCCCTAACATACAAGTTGGATATTCAAGTGACAATATTCAAACTGTAGTAGGTTATGAAAGAAAAATCCAATATCCAACATACAGTCAGTTGAGAAGTAATGTACAATACAGTTCGCCTTTTGTATATGAAAGTGGTAATCCATTGCTTCAGCCTCAGATACAGAATGATTTTACAGGTATGTTTGCATATAAGGAACTTAAGGTTATGCTTGGATATACAATATACGAGGATTATATCACTCAATTGATGAGTTTGTATGATGGAAATCCGATTGTTTTAATCAGTACGGAAAATGTCGAGGATGTAAGCAGTAGTTTCTTTGCTGTAAGCTACACTCCTGTGATACATTTCTGGAGGCCAAATTTTGAGGTTGGCGGGCAATGGCAGTCGTTCAACCTCGGAGACGGTCAGGATTACAACAAACCGATATTCAAGATACGATGGAACAATACCTTCTCATTGCCTAAAGAATGGATGGTAAATCTGGATGCCCGTTGGCAGTCAAAGGGAAATTCAGGAATTTACTTATTAGATTCCTCATATCGAGTTAATATGGGCGTTACAAAACAGTTCCTTGACAGAAAATTGGCTGTCTCATTATCCGTCAATGATATATTTGGATCTGCTAAGACTAAGTGGCATATCAACAATAATCTAATGAAGTTCGATTATGACAAATATAGCGATTCACGATATGTTCAGTTGACTATACGTTATAATTTCAACTCAACCAGAGATAAGTATAGAGGCAGTTCTTCAACTGATGAAATGAGAAGATTGTAAGACTATATGAAGTACCTAGATAATGCCGCTATAAAATTACGAACCAACCAATAAATCCAGCAAATATGAATCAAGCTATAGGGTGTATCAAAACTCATCTAACCGAAAAATATACCATCAAAATGTGAGTTGAGAGTATTCTTATATCATTAGAAAAGCCGTTTTTAAGACTAAATCAGGGTTTATCCCATTGCTGCAAGCTTAAAAACGGCTTTATTATTTGAGGAAGAGACAAGAGAAAGTGACCAAATGTAAGTAACAAATTTATGTCATTGGAGTTTTACACACCTTCCACCCTCTTCAAACCTACCACAATTCTTTCGGAAATCCATGGATGGTGTAAGAAGCATAAGCAAAGGTTTAGTTTTTAATCGTATCCCTTATGGTAGTATTGACACTATCTTGCCGTGTAGTTGATTCCGTTTTAGAATCCTCTATCTGTTGTTTGACATCTTGATTTGAAGGATTTATTTCTTGCTGTGTTAATGCAGATTCCCCTTGTCCTTTGGATGTTATAATATTCGTTTCTATTTGCATCTCAATAGGCCGTTCTGAGTCTTTCGTTTCAGTTATTTCCCCTTTTTTAAGATCACCGAATTTGTAGCACAAGCATAAAATAGATAATATCAAAATAGTCAATAGTATAATTATTACACTTTTTAATTTCCATTTAGCCAACACTTTGCTTGTTGTCAATAAATTATTTAGACACCACACAAAGGATAAGAGGCATAATACAAATATGACACAGAATAGAACAAAATCTACAATGCATGCGACTGATTGTATCATTCCTGCTATTGATGAAACAAAGGCGATGAAGGTACCTAAAATACCTACAATTTGTATTGTATTTTTACGCTCTTCTTGAATTGTATTTATTAAATTCCTTTTTTCTTTTTCTCTTTCTTTTTCAATAATCTCACTTAATACATTTTCTTCTTTCTTTAGCAACTGTAGCTGTATTTTGCGATGTAATTGGTGAGAAATACGGTTATAGGTATAATAGAAGTTTTCCAAATATGTATAATTAATAGGTCCAACATTATTCAATGAAGATATAAAGAGGACATTGTCAATTTGAGTCTGACCTTTAATAAAATCCTCAAGTTTAGTTGGTTCATACATTAACAATTTTCCCTCATCATATTGATAAAATGAATATTCAAATAATGGACGATATCTACAAGGAGTTTGATTGCCATTTTTATAGGTGAGAATAGCCTGTCTCAATATATCATTCATCTTATCCATCAATCCCAATGCTTTATCAGCAAAATCAAGATTATCCTTAATGTGTCGGTCTGCAATATTATACAGGTATTTGATAACTTTTACATATAATGAAGGAGGGACTTCGTGTAATAGTTTGTTATTAGCACCACCTATATAAGAAGACAGCAAATCAATGACTCCATTTTCGTCATCAGTAGATATCAACCCTTTTACTGCATAATAAGTCGGAGTATGTGATATATATAATTTAATACCGCTAAAAGCATATTCGTTGTAACTGTCAATTCCATATTCATGCGTTGAACTGCTCTGATTTAGCAATGTTATGTTTCTATTACAGAATAAATCATTAATCGTTTTTATCTTATCATCACCATGTCCTTTGTAAAAGTCAATAAAAGGATTATTGCTGTTATCTGCAATTCCTTTCATCTCTTCAGTTGCCTTATTAATTATTTCGTCTGAAATGTTATAGCTTAATTTTGGCATCATTGAGACATCATCACTTGGCTGCTTTTGCTCCACAATCTGAGATAATAGGATAGCAGCCTTGATGCGAAGCATATTATTAACCTGTTCAACATTATCCCATAATCCTTTATCAATAGAATTGATAAACCCAATATTTTCCTCAAGATAATATTCTTTTAGATCATGAATTCCCTTAATTAAAGACATCAAAAGACGTATATTTTGAGAACTTGATATATAGGCTATATCAATTAATGAAATCTCAAATGCCAACTTTATAATGTCTACAATGGGAATCCACTGCCCTGTAACTACACAGACCTGTTCGTTCTTATACTTAGGTCGATAAAATTTATTATCTGTATATGCTTCTAGACATATACACTCATTGAAAGAATCTTTATCACGAAGTAAGAATTGATATTGGCGATTACATTTATTAATTGTTTCGCAAATAGGCTCAATGCCATAGGCAACAATTTCTGGCATAACAGAATATGCATCCATTTCATTAACGCTTCGAGCTTTTAGGATGCTATCGTAATTCTTGATATATATAAATTCTGCCCTTAATATAGACTTAATCAGAAAGCTATAAAATTGTAGTGGAATAGCTTGAAAGTGTTTTTTTACTACATCCTTTTTCGTATAATACATATACGAAATACAGAATTTTACTAGTTTCTTATATTGTCTAATTTCTTGGAATTCGCTGGCAATTTCTTTACTCCAGCTCCAGTGGCCTTGCAGTATTATAGGCTCTACGCTTTGCGATGCTGTTTCGTTTCTCTTCTCAATTATTTTTTCTGCAAGTTTTATATATTTATATATGTTATAGTACGATTTTAAAAACTGTCCGTGAGCTTCTTCCTTTTCAAGTTTATCTATTTCGTGTTTAAAATCTATTATATCATCCTTGCGATCATTATTATTATCACAAGAATGTACAAACTTTGATATGTCTTCAATTGATGAAGTACACACTTCTTTATCCCAATATGCATAATCAGAACAAGGTATCTTGCTTGCCGCTTTTAAAATTCTAATGTCATCAAGAGTCTTTATCTTAAAAACTTCATACAAACACGAATATACAATTGATGAATATGACTCTAACTCGCCATCTACTAAACCATTATAAAATGAGCTGGCTTGGTAAATGTATGGCTGAAAATTCAAGTTGTCGGGTTTCATTACTAGTAGTATATAACAAATAGGGCTGATTCTTTAAAATCAACCCTACCATTCATTCTTTTACGCTATTTGTGATACGATTTGATCGTATATTTGCTTCTCTTTTATTAATTCACTTTTATTGGCGACATCAATAGACTTGCTTTCTGATGAAGATACATATGTCTTTGGCCAAAGATACAAACTATGAACAATATTAATTAAACGTTCAGTTTCGAGAAATGTCTTCTCATCTATATGTTGTACTAACTTTTTAAATGCATCATTCACCATTTCGCGATATCGTGGCTCTATGCTTCCGCTATATTCAACCGATAAATTCACAAGTTTTCCATTTTCATATTTGACTTCAGGAATGAGTTCTAATCCATCATACACATCTTGTTCCACTGGTCCATTGGGATAGGCTATCATATTATCAAAAATTTCAAATAAGCCTTTTTCGTCTGAATCATCAAAAGGAACGCTTTCAAGACACAATAAGTACAATAGCTTCATCAGCCTTTTATTCGAGAACGAACTAAAGATTTCCACATCACTAGAGGCAGGTGTTAGTTCCTTTTGGCGTCCTACGAACTTGGTTAAGATGTAGCGAAACGCCTCTAGTTTTCTATTAGCTTTACACATATTTTAAAATATTTACATTAGACAAGATGCCTCATTCAACACCTTGTACCTTCATCCCGTCAAGGGGATATACAAACGGCGTGCAAATATACGCATAAAATCGCACATGGCAAATCATAATTCATATATTTTGAGGTCTTTCTGAATAAAAACATCAAATCCACTACAAATGTTCGCCTTTTTTATTGTATATACAGCAATTGAAACTCTCTTTTTCTGCGGCGTTCAATGCTGGGAATTGGCTTGCCTTTATAGCAACGGTACGAGATATACTCCTCGTAAAAATCCCTGTCGCCGGACTCTATTTTCTTGATAAGGTTACTTTTCGGGCGTTTGCCATATCCCAGCAAGCGTGAATGTCCCACATTGTAAGCCAACACCGTTAGCAGCAGAGCATCTTTCCCATATTGTCGGAAAT